>CAXUCT010000005.1:16334-23606 GCA_964249415.1 uncultured Bryobacteraceae bacterium
CTGTCGAAGTTCTCTGCTTGGATGGCCCCGGGCAACGTAGGGGTTGTGCCGCCAAAAGGCGTCGCGGGAGTCCCGACCGTGAGCTGAACGCTGGTGCTTGCTGGGTTCTGGCCTGGGTTGTGATCTCGGTCGCGTCGCCTCTCTTCACTGTCGCCCGAGATGGTAACAGTGTAGGTGCCGGTGGGGGTTCCTGAAGACGTGCGAATAATCAGCGTGCGGTGATCCGTCTCGGGTATTTGAACAAATTCCGCATCGGCTCCCGCGGGAAGGCCAGAGACGCGAAGACGCGTCTCGCGATCGTGTTGCGCGCTGTCTACATCGATATTGAACTCAGTGATGCCACCTTGCGCAACGGTTTGCGCCGCGGGGTTTGCGCCGATGCCGGAGGGCGCTCCTTTCCATTTGAAAGTCGCAACCGCGCCGGCGGGCAGCGTGTAAGAAAAGTTCTGATTGTGCCAAGCAATGCTAAAGGCGCTGGGTGTCGCGGCTGAATTGTAAACCAGCGCCACAATCGAACCATCGGGATTCTGGAAAGCTACGTCTTCAACGCTGCCGCTGACAAAAGAATTGTAATCAATGCGCCGCGCGCCGTGAAACACGAACTTCGCTGCTTGCGCAAGTACGTAGTATTCGACATTGAACGAAACCGTCGCGGGCGTGGTGCTGGTATCAATGGTGACAACTCCACGGCAATGCTGGCAGCCTTGCCCGTTCACGGGCCCGCTGTTTTGGTCGAGCGCCATATTCCACAAAGAAACAGACTTAGCGCCACCGCGAACAGACCCGATCGTGAGGTGGTCTGTGTTCCAACCCAAATCGCCTCCGAAATTAGAACCAACAGTCCCGCTGCATTCTGTAAACCAGAGGCCCTTTTCAGGGAAGAACTCCTGCATCACGCTATAGGCAGTCGTCGGGGCGCCGGCATAGCAATGAAATGAAGTGCCTGCAATGTAACGCGCAGCCTCAGGATGCCGCAGCAGCCATTCGGGGTACCACTGCACATCCCAGTTGTGTTCATAGCCCAGGATCTCAACCGGCTTCCTGGTGCGTTCATTCCACTCTTCAATAACGGGCCCAAGGTGGCCGGCAATGAAGTGGGCCTCGTCCGAGTCTGTCAGAAGCATCGTGGGATAGCCCGTATTGTTGTTCAGAGGCTCGTTCTGCGCGGCGATGCGCGTAACAGGAATGCCGTTCTCCGCATAGGCACTAAGGAAGTCGCGGAAATATTGAGCATACGCGCCAAAATACTGTTCGTCGAAGCTGCCGCCATCCAGACTATCGCCTGCTTTCATCCAGGCCGGAGGACTCCAGGGAAGCGCCATCACGGTCGTCTTCGGATTGAGAGCCAACGCTTCCTGCAACACCGGAATGATGTAGGCCTTATCATGTGCGATTGAAAAGTGCTGCATCCCGGGATCGGTCTGGCCCGCAGGCAAATCATCGTAAGTGTAGTTAGAAAGCGCGAGATCAGAGGCGCCCATGGGCTGGCGCAGAAAGCTCAGATTCGCGCCTGCCGGTGTAAACAACGTGCGCAACAGGCCATCGCGCTGCGTGGGCGTTAGCTTATTCCAAACCAGCCAAGCCGAGGAATCGGTAAACGACGCGCCGAAGCCATCCATAGTTTGGTATTGCAGCGCATCGTTAATAAATATGTTCAGCGATTGCGGGCTTTGCTGCCCGAACGACAAAGATGGTTGAGTGGCCAGCAGTGCGGATTTGTCCGCATTGGTTTGAACGACCGTAACGGTTTGCGCCGCCAGCAGCGCTGGCGCGAGATAAAACGCGAGATGCCCGAACAGAGATTTCTTCATGGAATGTAGCCCTTGCTTCGTTGCAAATTGACCCGGCCGCTGAGAAGGGATGGAAGCCTCTTTCCCCACGATCACAGCCATGACACCTGCGTGATTATATACCCAGGCGCCTCAGCCCCGCCGTCGCAGATACATCGCTAGTTGCGTCCGATGATATGCCGTATGCAGAACGCGTCGGCCAAAAAATCCAAAGGCGCTCCCACAGGACGCAGCTTGAGCCAACTACGATCACGTTTACTTAATCTCCGCGCCGCTTGGCAGGCAAAATGGGGGAAGGTATCGTGACGCGCAGGAGACGATCAACGCAATCCTGAAGCCTTGATGATGATTACAGAAGGAGACGGCAAAAGCCCGCCATCTACTCCGAAGAGGAGAGGCGGGCTTTTGCATGTGTAAAGAAAAGCCTAGCTGTGCGCTAATTCCGGCTGCGTATTAGCGCCCAGCGCGGTAAGACGGTCAGCCAACAATTTCTCAAGCGAAACCAGAGCGTCACTGAAGCCCTTAATGCCTTCGGTGAGCTTCTCGTTCGCCATCTTGTCTGCCTCGTGCATCTTCTCAAAGGTCGCCTCGTCCATGGCGATCTTCTCAATGTTCATGGTCTTGGCTTTCTCAGGATCGAGTTTGCGCGGCAGATCGCCTTCGGTCGAATCGAGCTCTTTCAGCAGGTTCGGCGAAATGGTTAGCAGGTCGCACCCCGCGAGTTCTTTTATCTCGCCAATGTTACGGAAGCTCGCGCCCATAACTACCGTTTTGTAGCTGTATTTCTTGAAGTAGTTGTAGATCTTGGTTACTGACTGAACGCCAGGATCTTCAGCCCCTTCGTAGTCCTTGCCCGTATCCTTCTTATACCAATCTAGGATGCGGCCAACAAAGGGAGAGACTAGCGTCACACCCGCATCCGCGCAAGCAATAGCTTGATGCATGCCGAACAGCAGGGTCAGGTTGCAATGTATGCCTTCCTTTTCCAGCTTCTCGGCCGCCTTAATACCTTTCCAGGTGGAAGCAATTTTGATCAGCACCCGCTCGCGCGATACACCAGCCTTCTCGTACTGGTCAATAATCGAATGTGCCACCTTCATTGTCTTCTCGGTGTCATAGGAAATGCGCGCATCCACCTCTGTCGAGACGCGGCCTTTGATGACTTTGAGAATCTTTTCGCCGAAGGCAACCGCCAAACGCTCGAACGCCAGCGTCGCCACCTGCTGATCTGTGGCTTTGTCGCCTAGCTGCTTCTTGGCCGCCAGCAGAACGTCATCTACGATCTGCTGATATTGCGGCATTTGCGCCGCGGCCGTAATCAGGGACGGGTTGGTTGTCGCGTCTTGCGGTTTATACTTTTCGATGGCCTGGATGTCGCCAGTGTCGGACACCACCACCGTCATTGTTCTCAACTGTTCTAATAACGTCTTCGCCACTGTAATTCCCTTTCTCACGACGCCTGAATAGACGGTCATGGGTGAGACTGCGGACCGGACCAAGGAGTTTCACCTACTTCTTTATAGATAGCAGAACCGGAGCTCCAGCGGAACGAAACAGGTTCCTGGGATAATACGAAAGGCAGGCGGGAAGTTGAGGCTCTCTCTCCGGCAAGGTCTTGGAATGGCGCAGATTGTGACCCGTGATGACCCCCGAACTACGCTCGATTCTGCTGTCGATCCGGCGCTATGGACCGCCGTTATCCCGGCGGCGGGTCGCGGCTCGCGCTTGGCGTTCGATAAACCAAAGATTCTCTTCCCCGTAGCGGGCGAGACCATCCTGGCCCGATTGGCGCATCTTCTGAGCGCCTTCTGCTCTGAATTTGTGTTTGTGCTCTCGCCGGGCGGGGCTCCCCTTGTCCAACCCGAGGTGGAAGCGCTGCTGCCGAACCGGTATCGAATCGCGATCCAGAACACACCGCGCGGCATGGCCGATGCCGTAGCTAGCGGGTTACCCGCCGTGCGCACCCCTAACATCGTCATCGTCTGGGGCGACCAACTGGCCCTCAAAAGTTCCTCGCTCGACTTCTCCATGCGGCTGCTCCAAAGTGAGGCCCAGTCCTACGCCGTCTGCCCCACCGTACTGCGCGAACGCCCTTACATCCACTTTAACCGTGACGAAGGCGGCCGCGTCACCCGCGTCTTGCAACAGCGCGAGGGCGATTCGTTACCGCTCCAGGGCGAAAGCGATTCCGGAGTCTTCTTCTTTCGTACAGCTCCACTTCGGGAATACATGGCCACGCTCCAGGGTGAGGCCGTCGCCATCGGCCCGGAAACCGGCGAGTGGAATTTTCTGCCTATATTTCCGCTCATCGACGCGGAGCCCGGACGATTAATCACCGCCCGCATCATGACCGAAGCCGAATCTGTGGGCATCAACACCGTTGCGGATGCCGAGTATCTGCAGTCCTCAGGCCAGCTATGATGCCGGCAGCAGGCACCGCCATCTTAGAGGCCCAGGCAAAGGACGCCCGGACGAAAGCATCGCCTCTCCAGATCGTCCTGTTTTCGGGCGGCAGCGGAACCGGCACCATCGCTTCGGCCATGCTGCGCCATCCCGACCTGGCGCTCAGCGTGGTCATCAATGCTTACGACGACGGCCATTCGACGGGGCGCTTACGCCGTTTCATTCCCGGCATGCTCGGACCGTCGGACGTCCGCAAAAACATCAACCGTATGATGCCCCGCAGCCAGGAGCGCCACACCGCGCTACGCTTTCTTTCCGATCATCGGCTTCCCAAGCAGTATCCATTCCACGAAGGCATGCGCGTGACGCTGGGGATTGCGGAAGGCCGCGAAGGAGACATCCCGGAGACGCTGCAGAGCCGCTTCGAACAACTGTCGGTTAAGCAGGCCAAGATCTTTGAACGCTATTTTGGGCGCTTCTACGCCTACGCCGAAAGCGAAGCCATTAACGGCAATCAGTTCGACTTTGACGATTGCGCGCTAGGCAATATCTTGTTCGCCGGCTGCTATCTCGATCAATCGCGCGACTTCAACCGCGCGGTGGATGCCTTCAGCGAGTTCTTTGAAATCCAGGGCCGCATTCTGAACGTCACCCGCGGCGAAAACCTTTTCCTAATGGCCCGTACCGAAGATGGATTCGTCATCCGGGGCGAAGCCGACTTAGTATCCCGCGAAAACTCTTCTCGCATTCACGATCTGTTTCTTATCGACGAAGCGCTCTATCGCGACGGCATTGAAACAGGTGCCGAGATCGCTCCCGAGCAGATGGGCCGCTTCATGGACTCTTCGCAACGCATTCCGGAGATTAATCCGGACGTGGAGCAGGCCTTGAAAGTGGCGGACATGATCATTTATGGTCCTGGCACGCAACACTCCTCGCTGCTGCCGTCCTATCTCACGCGCGGAATCGCGGAAGCCATCGCCGACAACCAGCACGCCGACAAAGTCTTCATCTCAAACATTCGCCGCGACGTCGACATCCAGCAGGAAGACGCCAGTGAGCTGACGCAGAAATTCCTGCGTGCCATGCGCCGCAATGGAGCTGTGCCGCTCGAATGGAATCAAATCGTCACGCACTTCTTTCTACAGAAGACCGAAAACGATGCGGTCCAGGGCTCCGGCTATATTCCGTTTGATCCAGCGGCCTTTGAGTTTCCCTTAACGGCCGTCACAGCGCGCGACTGGGAAGCGCAGGAAGGTCAGCACGCCGGCGGCTACGTCGTCCAGGAGTTGAGCCGTCTGGTGCAAAATCGCATGGGCGCCACGCTCGCCAGTTCGCCGCACATGGTTTCCATTGTGGTTCCGGCATTGAACGAGAAGAAGACCGTGGCCGAGACGCTGCGCCGTTTGACTACCATGGATTTCCAAGCCATGGATCTGGGCCGCGAAATCATCTTCGTCGACGGCGGCTCAACCGATGGAACGTTTGAAGAGGCGCGCGCCGTTTCGGGAGTCAAGACTTTTCGTCTGGAAGGCTGCAAGGGACGGGGTGAAGCCCTGCGCTTTGGCTTGGAAAAAGCCCGCGGCGACATCGTTCTCTTCTATCCCGCCGATCTCGAGTATCGCGAGCGCGACTTATACAACGTCGTCTTTTCCATCCTGCGAAACGGCTTCAAAGTCGTCTTTGGCACGCGCGCGGTCAAGTGCACCGACCTCACCTCGCGCCTTAAAACCGTCTACGGAGGCAAGCGCCTTCCCTATCTCGTCAGCAAGTACGGTGGCATCGTGCTCAGCACCACCACGCTGCTGCTCTACAATCGCTACGTGACGGACACCTTAACCAGCATCAAGGGATTCGACACTAAGTTTTTGCGATCGCTCGACCTGAGATCGAACGGTATGAATTTGGATGCCGAGATCGTGGCCAAGACGGCGCGGCGCCGTGAGTATATCCTCGAGGTGCCGGTCGAATATCAGGCCCGGACCAAAGCTGAGGGAAAGAAATCCACTGCCTGGGACGGGTTCAAGACCTTATGGTCACTCGTGTCATGGCGCTTCGCAAAGTTCACCTGAGGGGCTCGTTCGCGCACATTGCGCAACGATAAAGAATGACTCCCGGCGTCCGCGCGGCGACCGTGAGCCAGGAAGGATTGTGCCCTTCCGTTAACGCCCGCAAGAACGGAACCGCCTGCTGCTCCGGAGCGCGCTCTTTTCCGGCGCCGGGAAACACTAGCAGGTATTGGGCGCCGAAGCCTTCCATCACGCCCCGGAGGTCAGCTTCGTCCCAGGCGTGCACGGTGTATTGTGGCTCAATAATCGCCACCACCGGCCTCTTGAGAAGGTAATGTACGGCTTGTCCGGCGGTTGCCACCAGGGTAGCGTTCGGGGGCACCGCGTTTTCGATAAAGCTTCCGATGGAGATGCCGGGTCGGACCTGCTGCGCAAGCAAATCGGTGGGCAGGCTGCTCATGTTCGCTTCACGCTGAGCGAACAGGCTCCGCGCATCAATCACCGCGATAGAGAACACGCAAGCAACCGCGGCGACGCGGCCGATCCTGTCGCTTGCAAAGCGGAACAGAACGGCGCAACCGATCAGGAAAATGGGGAGGATGGGAAAGTCATAGCGAATGTAATCGGCGGCAATGGTTCGGAGTTCCGCCAGCAGCGTGGCGGCGGCGAATGTTCCCGCGAAGACAGATATCCAGATCACGATGGTGCGGCTCGTTTCAGGCAAACGGCTGCAGGCGAGACCTTGCCGCCGATTTGCGACAGCACGCCAAAGGACAGTCACAGCGGAAAGGAAAAACAACACGGCCCAAATATCGAAATGCGCTTTGGCCTGAGTCCCGAAGAGTATATGATACGGAACTTTGGCGGACTCGGAGATCACGGTTTGCCATCTTGCATGGCGGCCATTCGCAAAACCCGAGTTCCAGGAGTGAACAAGCCGGATATTTCGTAGGACAAGGGCGGCAACAAGCGCCATTGCCAGCGCTGCTCCGCCGGACGCATAAGGCGCGGCTCTCCGGCCACGCCAGCTACGCCAGGCGAGATAAAGAAGCAATGGTGGAATCAGAAAC
>CAXUCT010000005.1:23616-27772 GCA_964249415.1 uncultured Bryobacteraceae bacterium
CCAACCAGGCCGCCCATCAGCAACAGCAGAGCGGGATGCGGCCGGCTAAGGTTGCGGACGTCGTATGCGATAAGAGCGCAAACGCCAGTAAACACGGAGGTGAAGAGCACATCGGTCCCCACCGAAATTCCGAATTCAAGCGCTAGAAAGTTGAGCGACCAAAGAAGAGTAATAAGTGCGATAGACGGAGACGCCAGTTCCAGATAGCGGCTGGTCACCCAAATGAGACAGATCACCAGCAGGTAACCAAGCAGAGAAAGAACGTATCCGCCGGTCTCAACTGGGACGCCAACGAGTTTCAGGGCAGCGATCGCCAGCGGATAACCCGGGCCAAAGTGCGTCAACGGAATGGGCATGCGAGCCCAACGGACCTGCTCGTCAAAGTGCGCCACATTGGTGCAAAGGCAGGCGCCGGAAGCGACGTTCGCCGCAGCGTCTAGATATTGATAAGAATCGTTGGCCAGCACGGGCGCGCCAACGTGACGCGAATAGAGAACTATGCTGGCGACGCCCACAAGCAGCGATACTAGAAACCAGATGAGGAGCTGGGGCCTCATCCGTTAAACAGTAAGCCGTCGCGCGGTCAGCATTGCCGCTATTTTACAAGGCAACTCGCGCGGGTTCCACCCATTGGAATGAAACTGCTCTCAATCGTCATACCTGCGTACAATGAAGAAGCCTATTTGGGAACGCTGCTCGCCAAAATCGTCAGCATAGATACAACACCGCTGGGCTTCGAGAAAGAAGTCCTGGTGGTGAACGACGGGTCCAAGGACCGGACCGAAGAGATCGCGCGCAGCTTTGCCGCCAAAGGGGTCACTTGTTTCACCCAGGTGCCCAATCAGGGCAAGGGCAAAGCCGTGCAGCGCGGCATTCGGGAAGCGCACGGCAACTTCATCCTGATCCAGGACGCGGATCTGGAGTACGATCCGCAAGACTACCTGCCGATCCTCAACACGCTGGGGCGAGGCGACGTGGTTTATGGTAGTCGAACGCTAGGGCAGTTTCGGCGCAGTGGTTGGACGGCAACGCCCGGCCGGCATCCGCAACAAGGCCTTGGACCATGGTTGGCCGGCGTGGTGCTGAGCTGCTGGACCTTCATGCTCTACCGTCAATGGATCACAGACACGTTAACGGCGTATAAGCTATACCCGGCGGACGTGCTGAAAGCGATGCAGTTGCAGACCAGCGGATTTGAAACCGATCATGAAATCACAGCCAAGCTGATTCGAAAAGGCTTGCGGATTGTTGAAGTTCCCATCGATTATCATCCTCGCTCGGCAGAGGAGGGCAAGAAAATCAAGGCCAGTGATGGTGTGATTGCGCTGTGGACGCTGCTGCGCTACCGGTTTTAGCGTTTGGTCAACACCAGTAAGTCTAGTAAATCAGAAATAATCTTGTCCGCGCCGGCAAGTTTAAGCTGCTCGGCTGAAGAGGTGGTGGTGATCGCCCACACCGCAGTCCCCGCCGTCTTCGCCGATTGGACTCCGCTGCTGGCGTCTTCAATCACCAGGCACTCGGAAGGAGGAAGCTGCATGCGGCTGCAAGCGAGTTGATAGATATCCGGTGCTGGCTTCGCGGAGTGTACGTCCGCTCCGTGCAGTACGGCGGCGAACTTGTCCCGCAGGCCATTGTGTGCAAGAACGACATCGATGGTGGCCTCCGACGCGGAACTCGCGAGAGCCAGCGGATAAACGGCCGCCAACGCGTTCAGCACTTCAACGCAATGTGGCGCGATCGGATTGTGGCGGACAATCAGTTCCCGCGCGATCCGGCTTTTGTTCTCGGCAATGGATGCGATCTGCTCTTCCGTGAGATTGATGCCGTTCTCTTTCAGCACGGCACGAACGGCTTCGTCGGTGCGCATGCCGGCAACGGAACGGTAGTCGAATTGGCGAATGGGAAGCTCCGCCAATGCTTCCCGGTACGCGCGATCGTGCAGCGGAGAAGAAAGGACCAGCACGCCATCCATGTCGAAAATGATCCCCTTGATGGTTCGGGGGGTCATGCGAACGGATGTTCGAGCGAGGGGCTTTGGGGAGTGAACAGCTTCGCCCCGTCTTGGGTGATGTGCATGTCGTCTTCCAGGCGAACTCCAAACTCTCCCGTGATGTAAATGCCGGGTTCGTCGCTGAAGGTCATGTGGGGCGCTAATGGGAGCTTGTTGCCGCGAACCAGGTACGGCCATTCGTGGCCATCCATTCCAATGCCGTGGCCAACGCGGTGCGAGAAGAACTTGTAGTCAGGGCCGAAGCCGGCATCGCTGATGACCTTGCGCGCCGCGGAATCAACTGACTCGCAAGGCACTCCTGGCTTAGCCGCGTTCAACGCCGCGCTTTGAGCCCGGTGCACGACGTCGAAGACTTGGTTCATCTTGCCCGTGGCCTTGCCCAGGACGAACGTGCGAGTAATGTCGGAGTTGTAGCCCTCTACCGTGCAGCCGTCGTCCATCATTACGAGTGAGTTTTCACGGATCACCTGCGGCGTCGCCGAGCCGTGTGGCAAGGCCGTGTACTCGCCGACCTCGACGCTGGCTTCTCCCCGAAAGCCTACCCGTGCATAGGCGGCGGAAATCAGCGCGCCCGCATCTTCCTGGGTCATGCCTGGTTCTAAAGCCCGGTAGACGGCTTCGTACACCGCGACAGTCGCGCGATTCGCAACCGTCATGATATCGAGTTCGTGCGCGCTCTTGATCATGCGGCAGCCTGCGGTCACCGGAGTGGCACTGACCAGCTTGACCGCTGGCGCAGCTTGAGAAATGCCCTCGGCAAACACATACGGCGTCTTCTCTTCAACGCCGAGTGTTCCTGCCAGGATGCTTCTCGCCCGCAAGCCGTCCATCACCAGGCGGTATGGGTTCTCGTCTTCGTGCCAGCCGAGCACCTCGGCATCTGCCAGCGGACCTGCGTTCAACTGCTCTCTGGTCCGGCCTTCCTCAAAGGAGGGACAGACGCAAAAAGCCTTTCCCCCTGCGGGAATCACAACTGCGAAGAGGCGTTCGCTGTTGCCCCACTTCACGCCCGTGAAGTAAGCAAGCGACGTGCCGCCCGCCAGCAGAATAGCGTCGATGGCGTGTGAACGCATAAGGTCCTGCGCACTATCAATGCGGGTGCGGCGCTCGACGGTAGTGATGGGACGAGCTTGGCCCCGCATCGATTTCAATCGAGCGATGGAGGGAGGAGCAGCGCGCTGCGCGCGAAGGAGAACGCCGCCGCAAAGTGGCGCGAGGGCAAGAAAGCGGCGGCGCGACGGCATAGGCGTGATTACATGGTCGTTAGTGTTGGCTGGAAGGCGGCACTAAGCCCTTCATTCGAAGGTAGGTGATCATGTTGCCGTAGTGCTCGAAGTTGTGGCCGCTATTGAAGTCGAGAACAGTGATCTTGGCTCGGTCGTGGCCGAAGAATTTCACTGGGTCGGCGGCATGCGCGTCGGTCATCGCGTTGTAGGCGCCATCGCAATAGGCGAAGCCGTCTTTGAGCGCTTGTATGAGATCGGCTTTGGTTTTCTTGTTCTTTTCGGCGCCTGGGCCTTGGTTTCCATCGCCGACCACCGCTGAGCAGAACTCATATTGCGCATCGGCAAGGTGACCGACCAGCTCGCCGAAAGAGCGGACGCTGTCGACCGGTTTAAAAGAATAGCTCTCTTCCGGCATCTCTTGGGCCGACTTCAAGACATTATTCTTCGTTGCGGCGTACAACATCTTTGCGCCGGAGCTAACTGGATTGCTGTTCGACTGAGCCAGGGCCGTACTCGCGGCGAGTCCAAAAATAATAAATAGGTTTTTCATGTGCATTTCCCCGTTTGCACTCCCGTCACCGTAGAATGCCTTAATGACCTTGGAATCAGGCCGATTGTACCGCGCCAAGACAGTGCTGGGGACGCAGATCACCTTTATTGTGATCGAACCGGGCGAAGAGCCCTGGGCTCAAGTTCTATTGGACGAAGCCGGGATCGTGGAACCCAACGTTCAGCTGAACACCGCCCTGCTGTTGTGGATCAGTTCTGAGCCCAGGCGAACAGACGCCATTTCAAAAGCGACCGCCGAGGTGATCGAAGCGTTAGAGGACTCGGTCCACGTTCCTGTAACCTCGAACATAGAACTGGTGTAGTGAAAGCGAACTAGACCAGTCACAACGGTTTATATCCCTCTCTGGAG
>CAXUCT010000006.1:0-27386 GCA_964249415.1 uncultured Bryobacteraceae bacterium
TTGCCCGTCTGGTCGAAGAGCCGCTGATGGCGGAACACTGCCTGGTGGCGTCCTCGTTCACCAAACAAACCCTGGTTGAGAATGGCGTCGCTCCTGAACGGGTCCACGTCATTCCGTACGGCATCGATTTAGAAAGATTCGCCGCCAAAAAGATGGTGCGCCACCAGGCCCGGCCCTTACAATTGCTCTTTGTGGGAAGGCTGGTGCAGCGCAAGGGTTTGAAGTACCTGCTCGAAGCGCTGCAGTTCCTGCCGGCCGGATCAGTGGAGCTCACGGTGGTCGGCCGGCCGGTCGACGATCTCGCCTGGATCCAGAATAGCCGCATGCCCATTCGCTTGCGAGAATCCGTTAACTTCGCGCAATTGCTCCAGGCTTATGAAGATGCAGACGTCTTCGTATTTCCCTCGTTAGCCGAAGGCTTTGGACACGTGCTGCTGGAAGCCATGGCCTGTGGTCTTCCCGTCATCAGTACTACGCGCACGGCGGCGCCCGACATCATTCGTCAAGGGAAAGAAGGCTTCCTTATTGAGCCGGGCGATAGTTGGCAACTCGCCCAAGCTATTGAAGAGTTCCTGCGCGACCGCTCCCGTGTCCTCTCGATGGGTGAGGCCGCTCGCGTCCTAGCAGAAGCCTTTAATTGGCCTCGCTTCCGCGAACAACTGATTCAGGTGGTTGCCCGGATCCTTCAGCACTCTCCTGATCGCGTACAAATGTTGAGCCATGTTTGAATTCCAAATCTGGTTGGGCGTAATTATCGTCGGCCTGGGCATGTGCTACGCCTATGCCGGCTCGCGCGACGTCTTCCACCCGCTCATGTTCATCGGCCCCATGATGCTGTTCATGTACGCGTGGATGCCCTTGAAGCTTTATAAGAGCGGGGGCTTAGACGGCTTTTTTCAAATGGACCAGTTGACGCTGGTGCAATGGATCAATGTCGGCGGCATGCTGTGCTTTGTATTGGGATGCCTTTCTCCAGGATGCCGGTTACATTCATTCCGGCCCCCGGAGCCGATGTCCGAACGCTCCGCGCGAGTGTTGATTCTTGTCGCGCTCCTGATTGGTTGCCTGGGATTCGGCGCTTGGGCGATCACCATCAGAAACGTCGGCGGCTTGAAGGAGGCCTTCAGCAATTCCTATAGCGGCGGCTGGGACGACAACGGCTATGTGCGAGATGGCGCTCTGCTCATGTTCCCGGCCTTCTTACTCATCCTTGCGGTTTCGGTCCGCGTCGGCTTCAAGCTGAGTTACGTGGCCATGATGCTGCTCTTCGTCGGACCTTGGGGAATTCAAGCACTGTTCACAGCTCGCCGCGGCCCTACCTTCATGATCTTCATCATGGTCGCCATGGGCTGGTACCTGAATCGGGGCAAGCGGCCCTCCCTTGTGGCTACCGGCGCGGCGGGACTGGTGCTGGGAATGCTCCTGCTTTTTTTGGTTACAAACCGCGGCAACATCTACATGGGATCCGAGCAGCAACTCACCACCGACGTCAGCGGCATTGCCGCTAAGGCAGACACCGGCAATGAATTCATTTACGGAGCCGGCGCCATCCTCAGCGCGGAGCAAAGACAATCTTTCTTTTGGGGCCGCCGGTACATGGCGCAAATTGTAGTCCGGCCCATTCCTCACTCCCTTTGGCCTACCAAGTACGAGGACTTTGGTCTGCCGGAAATGTGGCGCAACGGCGGCACAGGCGAAGGAATCGCCGAAACCCTCGGCTGGGCGGGTGCGGAGGGCTCAGCGCCAGGCATCATTGCCGATCTCTGGTTGGAGTTCCGCTGGCTGAACTTTCCATTCCTTTTCCTCATGGGACAGTTCTATGCGCGTGTCTGGCGCAGAGCGCAAACCCACGGTGGCCCCTGGATTACCGAGTACATCATGATGTCCGCGCTCTCCATCTACTTCGTCATGCAAACCATGGAAGCCGTAATTTTCCGTCTGCTGATTCTTTCTACCCCGGTGTGGATCGCGTGGTTGATTGCTGGCCGGCGCGTGCCGCAGACCGGCGCCTCATCAGAGTTCGCTCCTCAAATTACCTCGGCGGCTTAAATGACTCAACGGTATTCGCACGTGCTTCATGGCACAAGCAGCACGCCTTCGCCTGGGCAGTCGGAAAGCGACGCCTCGTCTCTCTTGGCGGTGATCTGGATCGACTGGTACGCCTACCACGTCGCCCGTTTGCGGGCCCTTGCGGCACATCCCGTCCTGCGGAACCGTGTCACTGGCATCGAACTAGTTGGTGGCGCCGGGGTTCACGGCGCGTTAGTGTTCCGCGCGGAGGAGCGCGACGGACTGCCTATCACTACACTGATGCCCGAATCCGGCTGGACCGAAGCCGGACAGAAGCAGCTAGCGCGCCTGGTTTGGAAGAAACTCGACGCGCTGAAGCCGCAGGCCGTGCTGGTGCCCGGCTACTATACATTGCCCGCCATGGCAGCTTTGCTGTGGGCCCGGTTGCATGGAAAACGAGCGGTTTTGATGAGTGAGTCCACGCGGGACGATCATCCGCGCAAACCGCTCGTCGAAGCAATCAAAGGCATGTTTCTCACGCGTGCTTTCCACGGCGCAATCACTGGCGGCAAGCGGCAAGCTGCCTATATGAAGGATCTTGGCTTTCGCGAACGAGATCTTGCCGGGTTGTATGACGTTGTCGGTAACGAATACTTCTCTGAACAAGCCGATTACTACCGTGAGCGATCGTCTCGCCGGGCCTATAATCTGCCGGAGCGGTATTTCGTTTATGTAGGCCGTCTAGCGCCGGAAAAAAACCTCTCCGCGCTGATCGATGCCTTTGCCCAGTACCGTCTCGAAGGCGGTCCGCTGTCGCTCGTGCTGGTGGGCGACGGGCCCGAGGCTACCGCGCTTCGCCGGCAAGTCGAAGCCAAGGGTCTGACCGGGCATGTCCTTTTCGCCGGTCTTAAAGATACTCGCGAGATCGGCCCCTATTACGCCTTTGCCGATTGGTTTATTCTCCCCAGCTGGCTTGATCCCTGGGGCTTGGTCGTGAACGAAGCCATGGCCGCCGGTCTGCCGGTCATTGTCTCCGGCCGCTGTGGTTGTTCCGACGACCTGGTCGATGACGGTGCAAACGGGTATGTGTTCAATCCTGCTGAGGGAGGCTCTCTCTTCCGCGTGCTGATGCGCACATCCGGAATCAGTGCCGCCCAGCGCGAGCTTATGGCTCGAAAATCCAGAGACATCATTTCGCATTACTCGCCCAGTTTGTGGGCGGAGGAGGTAGTCCGCATTGCAGGCCTCACGCATAGCGTCAGTCACTTCGCCCCACGAAGCTAAGCAAGCGGCCACCTGGCTGCAGGTTTTGTCTCACGTGGACCCGGAGTTCGGTGGCATTGCAACTTCCGTCCCGGAGTTATCCCGCGCCACCGAGGCTCAGGGCGGGATCGCGTGTCCTATCGCCGGCTTCTCCGATCCCCTGGAGCGCGCCTCAAAAGAGGAGCGGGTGCGAGCGAAGCATTACTCTGCAAACAGGTTCCGTTGGGTGCTGGATCAGAACTTGCGGCGGCAGTTTCGGGAGACTATCCGCGCCGCTCAGGGTGTCCACATCCACGGTGTGTGGGAGCCGCACTGCGCAGTCGCCGCCGCAGCGGCGCGCGTTTGCAAGCGGCCCTACGTGATCTCCGCGCACGGCATGCTCGACCAGTGGGCGCTGCGGCAAAAGCGAGTGAAGAAGGCTCTGTATGCGGCGCTTGTCGAAGCTCGCAATCTGCAGCGCGCCTCGTGCTTGCGTGCCCTGACCGCTAGCGAAGTGCAGGATTATCGCCGCGTCGGTCTCAACAATCCCATTGCTATCGTGCCCAACGGCATCGACGTCCCGCACGGTGTCACCGGTGATCTGTTTTGGGAAACTTATCCGCATTTGGCGGGCCGGCGCATTGTTCTCTTCATGGGGCGCATTCACAAGAAAAAAGGCTTGGAGCTTCTCTTGCAAGCCTGGTCGCGCGTCCCGCAGAAATCCGACGACGCCCACGTTGTCATCGCGGGGCCCGATTTTGATGGCAGCCTCTCCACCCTTCGTCACACCGTCGAAAAGCTCGGACTCCAGCAGTCTGTCACTTTTGCCGGCATGCTTAAAGGCGAACACAAGTGGAGTGCCCTACGCGCCGCCAGCGTCTTCGTTCTACCCTCCTACTCGGAAGGGTTCAGCGTCGCCGTTCTTGAAGCCCTGTCCATGGGTGCTCCAGTAATCGTCACCGAGCAGTGCCATATTCCTGAAGTCGCGCTGCACCAGTGCGGCTGGACGATTCAACCTGAAGCCGAACAGGTGGAACAAGCGCTTACTGAATTTCTTCAACTTCCGCCGGAAGAGGCCGTCCGCATGGGCGAGCGTGGACGGGATCTCATCGAAAGCCGTTTCCGCTGGTCCGTTGTCGGCAAACAGATGGCAGATGTCTATAACTGGCTCCGGGGCGGCCCAAAGCCAACCACGGTCGAGATTGCTTAACATGCATCACTTGCCAGTCGATCTGTCGCGCTATCAAAACAGCGAGTACCACCCGGGACGTCCTTGGATTGTGCGTCTGGTGTGGTTTCTGATCGGACTTCCGCTGTTGCGTTGTTCCGTCATCCCGTCTTCTGCCTTTCGGCGCATGCTGCTGCGTGCCTTTGGCGCCCAAATCGGCGAGGGCGTTGTAATGCAGCAGAATTTTTGCGTGAAGTATCCGTGGAACCTGAAAGTCGGCAACTACTCTTGGTTTGGTGAGGAGTGCTGGATCGATAATCTGGTTCCCGTCACCATCGGCAGTCATGTCTGCATCTCCCAAGGCGCCTATCTTTGCACAGGGAATCACGATTGGTCCGATCCCGCGTTTAGACTGATCGTCCGTCCTATTCGCCTCGAAGATGGCGCTTGGGTAGGGGCTCGCGCTTCGCTTGCGCCGGGCGTCGTCATTGGTGAATGCGCCATCGTTGGCTTAGGTGCCGTCGTGAGTAAGAACATTGCTCCGTTTGAAATTCATGCCGGTAATCCGGCCGCATTTGTCCGCATGAGAGAGTTCCATGCACAGCCCTCGGCAGAAACCGTGGCTGATCTAACCTCTGTCGCGCGCTAACAGCCGCTTTTTTCATATGCCGTCCGCGCTGGTCTTATATCAATACTTCTATCCGGATGACGTTGTCAGCTCCGTTCTTCTGACGGAGATGGCCGAAGGTCTGGCTCGTCGCGGCTGGAAAGTAACTGCTATGCCGTGCAATCGCAGTTGGCGCGATGCTGCGGACCGCTTCCCGCACAGCCAAGTTCATAACGGTGTTTCTATCAAGCGCGTCTGGCGTCCGGCCTTCCCGCAAGCTACCGGCTGGGGACGTCTCGCAAACTGCGCTTGGATGATTGGCGCATGGTCGTTGAGCGCCCTTTGGAGAAGTCCGGACGTTCTCATCATCGGCACGGATCCCGTCTTGAGCGCCGCCACCGCTATTCCATGGAAGTTCTTCCAGAGAAAAACACACACCGTGCACTGGTGTTTTGACCTTTATCCGGAAGCCGCGGTGTCCGACGGCGTTCTCAAGCCCGGTCTCCTGCTGTCTCTTTTGCAAAAGCTGATGGGCATCGCCTACCGCCGTTTCGACTTGATTGCAGACATTGGCACTTGCATGCGTGAGCGGCTGGCCGGGTACGGTAGCCCGGCTAAAATGATCACCCTGCCGCCCTGGGCCCTCACTGAACCCGCTTCGCCCTTACGGGTCAATGCCGCGGAGCGTCAGTCTATCTTCGGCGATGCGAAACTCGCCTTGATGTACTCGGGCAGCTTCGGCCGGGCGCATTCCTATGCTGAACTCTTGACGGTCGCTCGCGCCCTGCGGGACGCGGGCGCGCACTTCGCCTTCAGTATCCGAGGCAATCGGGCGGATGAAGTTCGTAACGCCGTCGCGGCAGAAGACAACAACATCTCATTCGTGCCATTTACTTCGCAGGATCGCCTTGAAGAGCGACTCAGCGCGGCTGATATTCACGTTGTTTCCCTGCGTCGCGAATGGACCGGAACCGTGGTCCCTTCGAAGTTCTTCGGCGCCTTAGCTGCCGGCCGTCCTATCCTCTTCATCGGCGACGAGCAATCCTACCTTGCACGCATCATAAGGCAACATTCCGTCGGATGGGTGTGTTCGCCCGGGTCGGAGCGAGATGTCGCGCGCGAACTCCGGTCTCTCGCCCAAAACCCCTCCGCGCTTGAGGGCTTGCGCGAACATTGCCATCGCGTGTATCACGAGTTCTTCTCGCGCGGCCTGCTCCTCGATTCGGACCTGCGCAATCTGTCGGGTGAGCCGGCGCGGCGAGGCACTGATGGGCAGCCCGCGCCTATTCCGTCTCTGCCCTGACCGCCGCCGGGCTGAATCCAATTTAGTAATTTGGATGCAAGCTCGTGAAACTCTCGGATCAAAGGGTAGTCGTCTGCGGTGCCGGAGGATTTATTGGCGGTCATCTGGTCCAAGACCTTCTGAATAGCGGCGTTCGCGTCGTGCGGGCCGTTGATGTAAAGCCGCGCGCAGAGTGGTATCAGCAATCGGAGGCCGTAGAAAATCTTGTACTTGACTTGAAAAACAAGCAGGCCTGTGAGGAAGCTGTCGCAGGAGCTGGCGTCGTATTCAATCTTGCGTCCGACATGGGCGGCATGGGTTTTATCGAAAACAACCGTGCTCTCTGCATGCTCAGCGTTCTGATCAACACTCACCTTTTGGTCGCGGCCCTCCAGGCCGGCATCAAGCGCTTTTTCTATGCGTCATCTGCCTGCGTCTATAACGGCGACAAGCAAAAGGACGCTCAAGTAACGCCGCTTAAAGAAGAAGACGCCTATCCCGCGCTTCCGGAAGACGGATATGGTTGGGAAAAGCTTTTCAGCGAGCGCATGTGCCGGCACTTTAACGAAGATTTCGGGCTAGCATCGCGAATTGCTCGATACCACAATGTGTACGGTCCGCTTGGCACTTACGAGGGCGGCCGCGAGAAGGCACCCGCTGCCATTTGCCGAAAGATAATTGAAGCGAAGCACTCCGGAAAGAAAGAAATCGAAATCTGGGGAGATGGCAATCAAACTCGCAGTTTCATGTACATCGACGATTGCATCACCGGTACCAAGATGATCACCGAAAGCGACATTCGCGAGCCGGTGAATCTCGGCAGCAGTGAGTTAGTCACTATTAATCAACTCGTTGACATCGTGGAAGAGATCGCCGGACTGACACTAAAAAGACGCTATAACCTTAGCGCTCCCAAAGGTGTGAACGGCCGCAACAGCGACAACACCAAAATTCAGCAGTATCTGAATTGGGAGCCTTCTATCCGTCTCAAAGACGGTCTTGCTAAAACCTACGCCTGGATCGAGAGCCAAATGCTCGATTCATTAGAAAATCAATTTACTTACCCGCTCTCTCTCGCCGCTAAGCTCCCTTAGCGGATTTCACTGACTCGTTCTCGCACATAATCCAGCCGCAGATCAAAGGACCGCCCCTCGCCGTTCGTTGAAGCCCTGCGCTGTTTTGGAGACTCTCAAATGCTCACCTTGATTGTGGTGTCTTGCTGCTCGCTGCTGGTGTCTTTCTTGCTTACACCGTTTTTCCGGGACTTCTTCGGCTTTCTTGTCATTGTTGACAAGCCGGACGCACGTAAGATTCACGCCCGCCCCATCCCTCGCATCGGTGGAATACCATTGGCGGTCAGCTACGCCCTGGCTTCGCTTGCGTTGCTGATTCTTCACTGGCGCTGGAGAGATCTGATCAGCATAAATGACCCCACCATTCAGCTCATCATCCGGCTTTTGCCTGCCGCTGGAATGATCTTTGTGACCGGGCTTATCGACGACCTCATCGGCTTATCGCCTGGAAAGAAACTGCTCGGAGAGCTCGCGGCGGGTTCTTACGCCTGCTGGATTGGTGTCCGCCTGGCAACTCCTGCCGGTTACCATGGCCCTGCCATCTTCATCGACATCCTTAGCGTCGTTTGGCTGATCTTCTGCGCTAATGCCATCAATCTGATCGACGGTATGGACGGCCTCGCTACCGGTGTTGCGCTGCTCGCCTCCATCAGCCTGCTCATGGCGGCCGTCATTAATCATCACCCTGAGCTTGCTCTGGCGATTTTGCCCTTCATTGGGGGCCTTTTTGGATTCCTGTGCTACAACTTCAATCCCGCCTCTGTCTTCCTCGGCGATTCGGGAAGTCTGTTGGTCGGCTTCTTGCTCGGGAGTTATGGGCTCATGTGGAATCGCCACGCCTCTACGGGCCTGGGAATGGCTGCGCCGCTGGTCGCTCTCGCGTTTCCCCTGACCGAAGTTCTGATCTCCATCATGCGGCGCTTTCTCCGCCACAAGCCCATTTTTGGCGCTGACCGCGGCCACATCCATCACAAGATGTTGTCCCTCGGTCTCAGCCAGCGCAGAGCAGTGTTGTCGCTCTATGGCATCTCCGCTCTTGCCGGTATGCTCGCCGTCCTTCAAACGCTTCTGCAACCGCGGCTCGCCACTGTGCTGTTGCTGCTGTTCCTCACCGTTGCGTATCTCGGATTCCGATCCTTGCGCTACTCCGAGTTCGGCGTGCTGAAGCAATTCCTGTTTGCAGGCGAGTTCCGGCGTGCGTTGCGCGTAAAAATTCTGCTGCACGAGTATGAAGAGCTGCTGTCCAAAGCCAAAACTGTGGAGCAATGTTGGGTGGTTCTGCGCGATGCCTGCCGGGATGCCGAATTCACCTCCGTTTCCCTCCGCTTCGGTGGACGCGTCTTTATGGACGAGTACAACGGCCGCACTTCACAACCCTCACGCTCCCTCCAGATGTGGCTCTCGTCTTCTGATTCCGTCACGTTCGGTATGGACGCTCGCCGCTCGTCTCTCGCCATGCTGGTCGCTCCCTTCGTAGAGAGCCTGGAAACTAAACTGCGCACCATCGCTCCGGCCGTTAACGTGTCTGAGCCGGTTCAAACCCACGCGGCCGCCGCTAGCTAATTCCTTGCAGTTAATGTTATCTACTTCAATCCAAAGTCAGGTCTCCCTCGACTCCGAATACGACGCCGTAATCGTCGGCGGTGGCTTTTATGGCTGCTGCTTGGCACTCGCGCTCGCACGCCGGCTCCCGCGCATTCTGATACTTGAGCGCGAGCGAGATCTCCTCACGCGTGCTTCCTACGCCAATCAGGCCCGCGTCCATAACGGCTATCACTATCCCCGAAGCTTGCTCACGGGAATGCGCTCCGCTGCGAATTACCCGCGCTTCATCAAAGAGTTTGAAGATTGCATTGATCACACGTTCCATCAGGTCTACGCCATTGCGCGCGGCAGTTCAAAGGTCACGGCCTATCAGTTTCGCAAGTTTTGTGAACAGGTCGGCATTCCTGTAAAGCTCGCCCCACCGTCTATCCTGAAGCTCTTTAATCCAGCGTTGATTGAGGGTGCCGTCTCTACTGAAGAATGCGCCTTTGACGCCGCCAAGCTAAGAGCCCGTATGCTCCTGAAGCTTCGGGAGGCCGGCGTTTCTGTTGCCTGCAATCAGGAAGCGGAACGCGTGCTCAAGGCTCCGGATAACTCCATCACAACAGTTCTGCGCGACGGCTCCGAAGTGAACTCTTCCTATGTCTTTAATTGCACTTACTCGCATATTAACCAGCTGTTGGCCAGGTCCGGGTTGCCCAAGTTACCCCTGAAACACGAGACGGCTGAACTGGCCATCGTCGAAGTGCCCGATGTCTTAAGACGCGTTGGTCTGACTGTAATGGATGGTCCATTCTTTTCTTCCATGCCTTTCCCCGCGCTAGGGCTGCACAGCTTTTCTCACGTCAGGTATACACCCCATGAAAGCTGGAGCGATTTCAGCGGTGCGGATTCCACTCGCGGCCGCGCAGAACCCAAGTCCAACGCCGTATTCATGCTGAAGGACGCGCAGAGATTCGTTCCCGCGCTTCGCGACGCTCGCGTCGTTCAATCGCTATTTGAAACCAAAACTGTGCTCTTACAAAACGAAGTGGACGACGGCCGTCCCATACTCTGTCGAGCCGACCACGGAATCAAAAACCTATTTGTCATCCTCGGAGCGAAAATCGACAACATCTACGACATTATCGAGACCCTCGAAGCCCGGCATTTCGAACGGAGGGCCGCCTATGAAGCCTGCTATTGAGCACATCAATACGGTAGAAATGAAAGATACTCCGCTGAATACCGACGTCGTTGTGTCGGTCTCAGCCATCTTGCCGCCTGACGCGCAAGCCATCGAATCCTTCGTTCGCGCCATGCTCGGCGTGCTGCGTTCCCGGTACTCCTATTACGAGCTTCTGCTGATCGATAATGGCCTGACACTTGGACTTAACAATCAAGTCCAGCTCCTCCAAGACGTGCTTCCTAACGTGCGCTTAGTCCGGCTCTCCCGTCACTACGGCAAAGAAGTAGCCATCGCGGCCGCGCTTGACCATTGCATCGGCGATTACGTCGTGGTCATGGATCCAACCACCGATCCGCCTGAATTGGTCCCCGCCCTGATCGCGCGCGCCATTGCAGGCTGCGACACGGTTGTCGCTGAACCGGCAAACCGTGCCCCTGGCCGCCTCCAGCAATACCTATCAGCGCCCGTTTACCGCCTCGCCAGCCGGATCCTAGGCTTTCCGCTGCGCCCCGATGAATCGTACTTCCGGGTCTTCAGCCGCCGCCTTGTTAACTCCATCATCAGGATCCGCAGTAAGAGCCGCTATCTTACGTGCCTGAACGGATCCGTTGGTCTTCAATCCTGCACCATCTTCTACGACGCAGCCCAGCTCCGCCACAAACACTCGGCCTTGCGCCGCGTCGTCCGTCAGTTGATCGACGCCAGCGATATTCTTGTCTCAAACAGCGCCACGCCCTTGCGCTTCGCTTCTTTTCTTGGACTCGTCGCATGCGTCGCCAATCTGCTTTATCTGTTCTACATTCTCGGGGTCAGTTTGGTGAAGGCCCGCATCGCTGAGGGCTGGTTAACCACTTCCGTTACTCATACGTTGATGTTCCTGCTGATGTTCTTCATCATGACCATCCTTTCCGAGTACATTGCGCGCATTCTCGACGAGACAAAGGACCAGCCTCTCTATTTCGTCGAATCGGAAAGTAACAGCACGGTCTCTTCTGCAACACACGAACGCCTTAACGTCGTCTAAGCCGCTCTTCGTTTATCTCGCGTGAGTACCCAAATCACATCACAGCTCGCTACTGAACTGCTCCCAACGCCTCTTCCCCGGCAAGAGTCCGTCAGGCGTGATCTGGCCATTCTTCTTGTCTTAAGTGCATTGCTCTCCCTTGCGCGCTGGTGTACTCTCGAAAGCTTTTGGGGTGATTCGCCGCGCTGGATCTTCGAAGCGTATCGTGGCGCTTCGGGAGAGCTTCTGTATCGCGACTTTGCATGGCAGTATCCTCCCCTGCCGTTACTGTTGTGTAGCAGCGCCCTCCAATTGCTGGGCTCAACGTTTTGGTCGGTGCAACTGCTGCTCGATCTTGTTAGCGCGGCCGTCGTCATTTTGACATGGGACTTAGGCCGCCGGCTTCTGCCAAAGCCTCTGCCCTTACTCGCTGCCGCTGCCATGGCGTGTGCAGGTGCTTCGAACCCCAGTAACTTCGCGGTTTTGTCGATCAAGGTGTTTTACACGTAATTCTTCGTCGGCATGATCGGCCTGCTCATCGTGTTGCGCGAGGTTGTCGATTATCTGCGGGCGGGGACCTGGGGTGCGCGCAGGCTAAGTTGGCTCGCCCTCGGAGCCGCGGTTTGTCTTCTCAGCAAGCCTGAGTACATTCTGGGCTTGGCCGGATGCTTGGCTGCTCTCGCTCTCGCCGACTTACGTGTTTGGTATCGAGACCGCACGTTCTCTTCCTGGCTCGTTCAGTACACCAAAATCTTGTTGGCATGCGTTGCTCCGTCGCTTATGGTCTACGCGGTATTCGCATTTCTATGCGGCCCCCGAAACGTAATCGCCGGTGTAGGCGGATACGGACTCGCTGCCCTTAGCTGCCCCTGGTGGCCTACCGGACTCGGTCTGTTTGGCGCAGTGGCCGCACTCGGGTATGGAGTCATCGATGCCGCTCTCCTCTCGCTCACCCGTTTTACAGCTTTCAAGCAACGCTACGGCAGCCGGTATAACCTTCTTTGGGCCGCTACAGCCGTTGCGCTGGTAATCGCCGCGCTGTACTTACCGTTCTGCGCCGAGCTCCCCATGTTTCAGGGACACATCACGGTTCCTCGCGCGCTGACCTACTTTCTCTCTACCGGAACGGTCTTGCTCCCGGTCATGTGGTTCTCTATAGTCTTGTGTGGATGGCTGGCCGTGCGGCTGCTCAAATCTCTGAAAGCTCGCATCCGCTTTAGCACCGGCGATGCCATCCTGTTCAGCATTCTCAGTTCCGCAGTGCTGATCTCGCTCCGCGGCTTGTTCAACGGAACCATGAGTCAGCTTAGTCTTGCCAGCGTTGCTGCTTACCCGATCTGGTTCCTCATCGGTCCTTATTTATTGATCCGCGTTCTCCAGCGCGCCAAACCAACAAATCTCGAAGACCGCTTTAGCATTGCCTTTGCACCCTTCCCCGTCACAGCTGTCGTCGCGGTGTTTCTAGTCTTTCGGCTCCTTAATGTCGTAGCGGGCGAAGTGAGAAGGCCCTACGCCCGTATTGTCACTCCCGCGGGAACGGTCCGCGTAACCGACACATCCGTCAGTCCCCAAGTCTACGCTTACATTGCCGGCCACTCTTCTCCTCACGAGCCCATTCTTGATTTGGCCGGAGGCGGAGGTATCAACTTGGCAGACCGCCGGCCAAGTCCGCTCTTTTCTACCCAATTCACCGCCCTAGAGCCTCCCGCTAGATATCTACGACTCGATGAAAGCCTAATGCGTCAGCATCCCCCGCGGCTTGTCATTGCCAGTGCGGGCGCTAATTTCGGCGCCACTTACGGCATCTGCATGAACACCGGCTGTACCTTTCCTGTTTTAGTCTGGCGCTCCCACCGCCCGGCTTGTGAAGCTTCCGTAGCGTTTCCTGTGCTGGACTATGTCCGGCAAAACTATCATCCGCTCGCCCGCTTTGGCGACAAAATTATCTACTCCCGTCATGGCAGTTTAGATGAAAATCCGTTACCTAATACAACTAACCTTCTTAGCTCTGCTCACGCTCAGTAGCGTGCTTGGTGGCGCAATTATAGATTCAGATTGGCGCTGCTATGGTAAGGACCCCGCCTTTACTCATTTCTCGAGCCTCGATCAGATCAACAAGGCGAACGCCGGCAATCTCCGGGTCGCGTGGGTTCACCACACCGGTCATGCTAATACAAGCCTGAAGACTACCATTGAGTGCAATCCGCTGGTGGTGAATGGAACCGTCTATGTGACGTCACCTGTCTTAGAAGTGATTGCGCTCGAAGGCGCCACTGGCCGGCAAATTTGGAAGTATAACCCCTTTCCTTTTGAATACGATCTTTTTTATAACTGGCTCTTCTATCTCATCGTGCTCCTCGTTTCGGGGTCGCTCTGGCTCATGGTCCGAATGCGGAAACGACAGAACGCCCCAGTTAGCGTCACCGTTCAGTGCGCGGCAGCCCTCTTTCTACTTGCCGGGGTCAGCCTCGATCCTCGCCACTTACTCACTCCCATGAACCAGGAGCGCCGGCAAGGGCCCAGCCGCGGGTTGAGCTACTGGGAATCCGGCTCGGACAAACGCATCTTCTTCGCCGGCGGCCATCATTTGATCGCGTTGAACGCTCTCACAGGCAAGCCCATCCCCAGCTTTGGCGCAAACGGCAGTGTAGATCTCACGCAGGGCCTGGAGCGTAACATCGACGGCCAAATATACGCCGTCACTACGCCTGGCGCCATCTATAAAGACCTCATCATTATCGGAGCGAAAGTAGGCGAAGGCCCGCTACCCGCCGCTCCTGGCGACGTTCGTGCTTTCGACGTGCGCACCGGAGAGCAGAAGTGGATCTTTCATACCATCCCTCATCCGGGTGAGGCCGGTTATGACACTTGGCCCGCCGATACCTGGAAACATGTCGGCGGCGCAAACCCTTGGGGCGGTATGAGTCTGGATCCCGTGCGCGGTTACGTCTTTGTGCCAACCGGTTCCGCAACGTTCGACTTCTACGGTGGTGATCGCGCCGGGAAGGACCTCTTCGCCGATTCGGTGATTGCGCTCCAAGCCGGTACCGGCAAGCTCGTCTGGTACTACCAGACAGTCCATCACAATCTGTGGGATTACGATTTAGCGTCTCCACCGAATTTAGTGACAGTACAGCACGACGGAAAACCTGTCGACGCTGTCGTACAGCCTTCGAAAAGCGGTTTGGTCTTTGTGTTGAATCGCGACACCGGCCAACCGTTGTTCCCCGTCGAAGAGCGCCCCGTACCGCAATCCACGCTCAATGGCGAGCAGGCGTGGGGCACCCAACCTTATCCGTTGAAACCACCGCCATTAGCGCGAACCGAGATTACAGAAAACGATTTAACTGATATCACGCCGCAAGCCCACGAGTTCGCTCTTCGTGAGTTCCGCAAAGCAGCGTCCGCTCGAATTTACGCTCCGCCCAGCACCCACCTGACGATCGTGACGCCGGGCTTCCACGGCGGAGCAAACTGGAGCGGATCTTCTGTCGATCCCCGTACCGCGCGCCTGGTAGTCAATTCCAATGACATACCGTTCACGCTGCAAATGAGGACACCGAGGTTTTGGCAGCCATACAGATGGAGCTTTTACGGCTTTCATCGATTCGCTGACCAGGACGGCTACCCTGCGGTTAAGCCGCCTTGGGGCAAACTGACCGAGATCAATCTCAATACCGGTGACATCGCCTGGCAGATTCCCTTGGGGGAATATCCGGAACTTGCCGCCAAGGGTATTCCAACTACTGGAACTGAGAACGCCGGCGGCTCCATCATCACCGCCGGAGGGCTCATCTTCATCGGGTCCACATTCGACGAAAAGTTCCGCGCTTTCGATGTCGATACCGGGAAACTGCTGTGGCAAACCAAGCTGGACGCAGCTGCACACGCGTCGCCCTCCACTTACTCAATCAACGGCAAGCAGTACGTGCTAACGGCCGCTGCCGGCGGTTCCATGGTGGAGAGCCCGGCCGGTGACGAGTACGTCGCCTTCACTCTTCCCTAGCCGAAAACGCCGCCATTCCAATCCCTCCTTCCGGAGCTTTAAATGAAGTTATCGAGACCAATCCTCTTCGTCTTAGCGGGTATCGTTGTAGCCTCCTGCGTCGTTCTGGTCGCCGGACATCGATATAACGTAAAAGCGGAGTTCTCAAACGACGGACTGAAATCCCTACAATCCAACGGCTTCGACTTCCTCGGGAATGGGGGCTTTTTCATCCATGATGTCTTCCTCCGAAACCCCAGCGGAGAAACTCGTCCGGGCGCCACGGATGGCGACCATACGTTCAATGCCCAGCGTCAGGAGCTTGATCGAACTTTTCCTTGGGGGCATATCAAAGTCACTTACTCCACGTCGCACAAGCGCCTTCTCCTCAGCATTCTCACTACAAACACGTCGGATTCGGATACGATCCAGAGTGTCTGGTATCAGCCACTCACGCTGAAGTTACCTACGAAAGCCAAAGAGTACGATGGATCCATTCCGCTGCTCGCTTACAATGTCGGCGAGGTAGCAGTCTCCAAAGTTTCGTTCGACTCGGGAGCATTGGCGGCTGTAAGCGAAGACGTGGCAAAGCCGATACTAATCGGCTTTCCTTGGGCCGACAACCGGCCGGAGAACACGATTTTTCCTTTATCCGTAAGCACCGGGCGCGTGAAGTCCTACCCGGACAGCATTCCCGCCATCAATCGTCCCATCGCTCCTGGGAGCACCGACGAATACCGCCTATCAATTCGTTTTGGCCCTGTTTCGGAGACAGAAACTGAGTTTGCTTCCGATGTCTACCAGAAGTTTGGCAAGGTTTATCCCTCAACTTTGAACTGGCCGGACCGGCGTGCCATCGGCGCTATCTTCCTCGGTTCCTCGGGGGAGACCTCCGAAAACAACCCTCGTGCCTGGTTCGACGATCACAATCTGAACATCAACACTCCTGCCGGCTGCGCGGAGTTCCGCCGGCGCATATTAGGCCTGGCCGACAGCGCCGTCTCCATCATGAAAGACATGCATGCCCAGGGAGCAATCACTTGGGATATTGAAGGCGAACAGTACACGCACGCGAACTACATCGGTGATCCCCGCTTAACGAATGAACTCGCGCCGGAGATGGCTACTCTCGCCGATGAATACTTCGCTCGCTTTCGTCGCGCAGGTCTCCGCGTAGGCATCTGCATTCGGCCGCAGCAACTCCACGTTTCAGCGGATAGGAAGGACGCTACCCAGATCGCCTTAGCCGATCCTACTCCCGTGCTGATTGACAAGATCAATTACGCGAAAAAGCGCTGGGGCGCTACGATCTTCTACATCGATTCGAACGTCAACTCTTACGACGCGAATCCCATGGATGTAAACGTAATGCAGAAGTTGAGCGCCACCTTCCCCGATGTCCTATTCGTGCCCGAGCACTCGAATTTGCGCTATTACGCCTACTCCGCGCCGTATCGAGAACTGCGGCAAGGCTTCGCCGGTACCACCGACTTTACTCACGATACATACCCGAAGGCCTTCACGGTCATCTACACAGCCGATGGCCTGATCGACTACTACCACAAGAGCTTGGCCAGCGCCGTCAAAGGCGGCGACAGTCTGATGTATCGCACTTGGTGGCGCGATCCTCAGAACGACAAGCTCAAGATGCTCGCCAGCCGCTAAGATACATGGAACTCCCGGCGCCTCTCATCGTTGATCTCGACGGTACTCTTGTCTTAACCGACACGCTGCATGAAGCGTTCCTTGCTTTGCTCCGAGTCAATCCCTGGCTTGCCTTCACGGCCCTGTTCTCCATACCGCAAGGCCGCGCCAAGTTCAAGGAGCGAATTGCAGAAGTCACGCCCTTGGAACTGGCACGCCTTCCCTACAACAGCGACCTCGTGCTTTATCTGAAGTCTCAGGGCCATCGTCGCTTGATCCTTGCCACGGGCGCTCCCAGGAAGATAGCTGCCGCAGTCGCGGCCCACTTAGGCATCTTTGAGTGCGTTCTTTGTACGGAAGGCAAAATCAACTTAACCGGCGAAAGAAAGGCCGTCGCCATTGCCAAGTATCTGAACGGTGGCGGTTTCGTCTACGCGGGCAACTCGCGCGCCGATCTGCCTGTATGGGCACGAGCTAAAGCTGCTCTTGTCGTGAACGCGTCTCCGTCTCTCGCTCGTGAAGTAAACAAGCTGGGCATCAACATAGACCGGGAGTTTCCACGTAGCGTTTCTCCCTGGCGGCTTCTCTTCCGTCGGTAGCCTGGCTTAAACCCTCCACCCCGTCATTCGCGCAATAACGCGGTCTCTATCAGGATTTATTGCATGTCAGCACCTGCTGTTCAACCTATTACAAAAGTTAACCGTCCCTCTCTCCGTGGACATCTCGCCATCGCGCGCATGGATCATTGGGTCAAGAATGTTTTCGTGTTGCCCGGTATTCTTATTCCACTTGTTGTCGACCCGGGACACTGGCCGCCTCGCTTAGCGCTCCGAATCATCATCGGATTGGCGTCCGTCTGTCTTATTACCTCAAGCAACTACGTCATCAACGAGGTTCTCGATGCGCCGTCGGATCGTTTTCACCCTCTCAAGTCATCCCGCCCGGTGCCTTCGGGAAAAGTCAGCATCCCGCTTGCTTACGTGCAATGGCTCGCCTTGATGGTCGTGGGACTCGCGCTCGCCGCCACCATATCCGTGCCCTTCCTGCTTACAATGGCTGCCCTTTGGGTTATGGGTTGCGCTTACAACATCGCGCCCATACGGACGAAAGATGTGCCCTATCTGGACGTCCTATCCGAATCCGTCAACAATCCGCTACGCATGTTAGCTGGCTGGTTTATTACTGGCACCTCCCTAATCCCTCCCGCCTCTCTCCTGTTCAGTTACTGGATGATTGGCTGTTACTTCATGGCTTTGAAACGCTATGCCGAATACCGCGACCTTGACAACGTGAAGGTCGCCGCGCTCTACCGTAAATCGTTTGCATTTTATACGGAAGAACGCCTCCTCGCTTCCGTTCTTTTTTACAGTTCCGCGGCCATGCTCTTCTTCGGCGCCTTTATCATGCGGTACCGGTTGGAACTCCTCCTCGCCATCCCGTTAATCGCATTGGTTATGGCCTTCTATTTGGACCTGTCGTTCAAGCCCAATAGTGCGGTCCAACGGCCTGAAGGTTTATATCGCGAGCGCGGGCTGGTGGCCTCCGTCGTAGCATGCGCCATCTTCATCTTGGTCCTGTTCATGGTGGACATCCCCTGGGTGCGATCCATCTTCGCCCCCACCATCCCCACTGAGAGCGTTGTAAATACTCTGCCCGCGAGGTAGCATGTTTCAACACAACTGCGCCTTTCACACATGAACTCCGACACCGTCGCGCCATTTCACCAGGCCACGCCCGTTGCCGCCCTGCCCACTCTCGGCCTCACCCGCTCGCTACGTTTTGTGCCTTCGCTGCCCATTGCAATGGTGCTCATGGCCTTGCTCGCGCTGGGCTGTGGCTTAGCGAAAGGCGTTCTGTGGGGAGTGCCTCCGCCCGTTGCCCAGGATGAGTCCGGCTACCTTTTAAATGCCGACACGTTTGCCTCCGGTCGAATCACGAATCCAACACACCCCATGTGGCGGCACTTTGAATCTATGTTTGTGATCCAACAGCCGACCTATACCAGCAAATACCCGCCCGGGCAGGGACTCGTGCTCGCATTGGGCCAAAAGGTGTTCGGCGAACCGATTGTTGGTGTGTGGCTGAGTACCGCTCTCGCCAGCGCGGCAATGTGTTGGATGTTTTGGCGATGGCTTACGCCTTCTTGGGCTCTCCTTGCTTCGCTCATCGCTGTCGCCCATCTCGTCGTCAACTACTGGAACTTCACCTATTGGGGAGGCTCCGTAGCGGCTCTGGGTGGCGCACTCGTCTTCGGAGGCTTGCGGCGTTTCCCGGCGGGTTTCCGTGCCATCGACGGCTTACTCGTCGGTCTCGGAATCGTCATCTTCGCTAATACCAGGCCCTTTGAAGGCTTGGTGACCTGCGCGGCGGCAGCGCTGGCTTTCGCTGCCTGGATGATTCGAGATCACATCCGCCTTCCAGTTGCCATCTTGCTCCGGATGTTTGTGCCGCTGGCTGCTGTCCTGGCGCTCGCCGCATTCTGGATCGGCTTCTATAACTACCGTACGACTGGTAGCGTGCTGACGTTTGCGCAAGGTGTTCACTCGGAGGCGTACTACCCGGTTCCGGTTTTGGTTTTCCAGCACCCTGGGCCGGCGCCTACGTTCGATCACGAGTACATGAGAGTTCAATACCTGAGGGACATTCAAGAGTTTCAAAAGCAACGGTCCATTCCCGGCTTCGTTGCCGCGGCCCGGACGAAGTTCCTGGCCATTTGGGGCTTCTACGTTGGCATCGGCCTTACACTGCCCTTGTTTGCGTTGCCGCTTCTTCTTAAGAATCCCTGGATGCGTTTTGCACTCTCCGTCTGCGCGGTGAGTCTGGCCGTGATGTTTTTTGAGACTTGGCTCTTTCCGCACTATGCTGCTCCTATTGCGCCGCTTTTATTCCTGATTCTGACCGAATGCCTGATAGCTCTCTCGCCTTGGCAGTGGCGCGGTCTACCGCTCGGCAGAGGACTCGTTGCTTTAGTCGTGCTCTTCCACATTGCTCTTGTCGGGTTCGCGATATTTCACCGTCCGCAATACATCGCGACCCGCGAGCCTTGGGCCCTCGCCCGGCAGCAAATCCTTCAGCGCCTTGGACATGACGGACACAATCATTTGGTGATCGTTCGCTACGCCGCCAATCACACGCCCGATGCGGAGTGGGTCTATAACAAAGCAGATCTCGACAAGACACCGGTGGTCTGGGCCCACGAAATGTCAGGCGAGGATGAACGTAAAATCCTCAACTACTATTCGAATCGCTACGTTTGGCTGCTCGAAGCGGATACCAAACCGCCCCGCCTTTCCCCTCTTCGCGCTGCCCTGCCTGTTTCCGTAAACTAACGCCGCCGTGGCCACTGCACTTCTCACCAATAGCCGGGGAATTTCATCCCGAGTCCGGCAGATTGTCAACATCCGCATACCGGAGCTGGACGGTCTGCGCGGATGCGCCATCCTTCTCGTTCTCCTGTTCCACTGCGGTACCTTCAATGCCACCAACTGGCAGGCGAGGCTGTTGCGGCTGGGTACTGGAGTGAGTCTCGGCTGGTCGGGAGTGGATCTTTTCTTCGTCCTTTCAGGCTTCCTCATCACCGGAATCCTGCTTGAGACCAAGGGTTGCTTCAACTATTTCTCCTCTTTCTACGCGCGCCGCGTACTGCGCATCTTTCCGTTGTACATGGCCTTCGTGCTGATCTTCTTTTGGATCGCTCTCCCGATTGCTCATGCGTTCGGCCATGGCATGGAGATAAAGTACTCCGCCCAGATCTGGTATTGGCTCTATGTATCGAACTGGCGGGTCGGCCTCGGACTTACTCACGAAGATTATTTGAACCACTTCTGGTCGCTGGCTATCGAGGAGCAGTTCTACCTCATTTGGCCGTTGGTCGTTTCCCTTATTTCTGAGCGGCTACTGCTGAGGTTGTGCGGCGTCATTATCGTAGGCTGTCTCGCGCTGCGCACTTCGCTGGTCCACCTGCTTCCCGCCGCGGCCATCAATTTTCTCACCCCTTTCCGCATCGATACGCTCGCGTTTGGAGCGGTCGTTTGTCTCCTCTTCAGGAACGCTGACTGGTTAGCGCGCTATCGACGGCAGAACACTCGCGTCCTCTGGGCAGCGAGCTTAGGGCTGATTATTCTGGTGGTCTTCTGCGGCGCGGTCAGTGTCGAGCATATCGCCGTCCGGACTATCGGGTACACGCTATTCGCGGCCTTTTACGCCTCCTTAGTCTTCGGAGCCGCCGCGAGTTCCGGTGCAGCCGGTTCGTTCGTCACTGTCCTGCGCAGCCGTTTTCTAAGGACTTTCGGAAAATATAGTTACGGCATCTATGTCATACACATGCCGGTGTACATCATCGTTCGTCATCTTCTTAACCGGCTTAGCGAGCACTGGCATCGCGACTACAACGCGCCTTTTGCCTTTCTGTGCGTAGTGGCATGCTCGCTTATCTCGTATGGACTCGCGCGCGTGTCCTGGAAATTGCTCGAACAGCCGTTCCTTCGCATGAAGGAACGTTTTCCCTATTGCCTGGATTCCAACATTGAGCCAAACACTAACAGATCATCAGGTTGACGCGGCAAAGGCAATGCGGAACCCGCTTGCTTCACGCCATCGCGTAGGTCTCCTGTGCGCCTTTCTGACGGCCCTGTGCATCCTCGCCACCTACCCGGTGCTCGAAATGGGGACGAACGACGATTGGTCCTACGTTCGCACTGCGTTCGACATGGCGCGGACCGGCCACCTGCTTTACAACGGCTGGGCCACCGCCATGCTCGGCTGGCAAATTTATTGGGGCGCTCTTTTCGTCAAGCTATTTGGCTTCTCGTTTCTCGCTGTCCGTCTTTCCACGTTGCCCTTGGCCGCAGCTTCGGGTTATCTCCTGTACCAGGTTTTTATCTGGTTTGGAGTCAACCCCCGCAATGCTGCGCTGGGCACGTTGACCGTTGTCGTCTCGCCTGTCTTCCTGCCGGTGGCGGCAAGCTTTATGACGGACGTGCCCGGGTTCCTGCTTCTTCTCGCCTCGCTGTATGCCTGCCTCAAGGCCCTTGATGCCACGAAGAGTCAGACTGCTTTTGCCTGGCTCGCGATAGCTACCGTTGTCAGCGTCGGCGGCGGAACCGCCCGGCAAACCGTCTGGTTGGGCGCCTTGGTCATTGTTCCTTCCACGGCTTGGCTGCTGCGCCGCTCGGCGGGCCTGCTGGCCGGTACCGCTGTTCTTTGGGTGGGTACTCTGGTGACGATCCTTGCGGTCATGCACTGGTATGCCCAGCAGCCCTACGCTATACCCGAGAAGTTCTTCGACCAAAGCCTCAAGTTGCGACTTCTGTCCACTCTCGCGCAGCAGACGCGGAACTCACTTCTCACGGTGCTGCTGGTCCTCTTTCCCGTGTTAACGGCTTACCTAACCGGCTTCCGAACGGTTTCAAAGAAGCTCGCCTTGGCAGTGTTCGCGGCTGCGATGTTGCTGATCGCCCTTCGAACGCACGGCGCACATTCACTGGTGCTGGCGCCCTGGCTGCCCAATATGATTTCCGAATACGGAGTCTTAGGAAACGGTGAGTTGGAAAACCTCGGAACAAAGCCCATCGTGCTTGGATTTTTCGTAAGACTCATTATCACCTTGGCCGTCTTCTTGGCCAGTTCCGTCTTTGTGGCTTCCTTATTTAACCGCGCTTCTTGGCTTGAGCCTGCAAAAAGGCTCGCGCCTTCCTGGTTTGTTACAGCCGTTCTCCTTGGCCCTCTCACGCTCGCCTACCTCCTCTTACTTACGCCGAGGGCTGCTTTTGCCATCAATATTGACCGTTACCTCATTCCGGTATTCGCGCTGCTCTCCATCCCCATCCTGCGTTTCTATCAAGAGCGAGTGCAGGAGCGCGCGCCCGCCTACAGCTTTGCTGTACTGGCGCTCTTTACCCTCTACGGCGTAGCATCAACCCACGACTACTTCGCTACCAATCGCGCCCGCTTGACCGCGGCGGAAAACGTCAGAAGCAGCGGCGTCCCCCGCACCGCTATTCAGGGCGGTTGGGAATACGATGCCTGGACGCAACTGCAACTGGCCGGTTACATCAACGATTGGCGCATCGAATATCCGCCGGATGCCTTTCACGAAACAAGCTTGCTGAAACTCCCGCAGCCATGCCGCTTCTGGTGGAGCAAATACACGCCTGTTATCACCCCTCGCTACTTTGTCGTGTTCTCTCCCCAACCATGCCTCGCGCCGTCCCGCTTTGCGCCTGTCCAGTACCGCACTTGGTTGCCGCCTTTTCAACGGGAGATCGATGTTCAGCAGCTGCCTTAGCTGCTCCTGAACTGGTTCATCCGGTTCCCACCCAATGAAGATATTTTCTTCTAACGCCGATCTTCTGTTGCTGGAAGCTGCGGTGTACTTCGCTGCCTCCATTGTCGCGATAATGTTCCCGCGCGTACGCCCGGCTTGGCTCCAATTGGCAAGACACGCATTTAAGCGCCTCGCCCAGCGGCGTGCACTCGCCGTAGGCTTCGTGGTGGCATTTGTACTTGCCCTGCGGGGAGCACTGCTTCCTCTTTTGCCGCCGCCTGTGCCGGGTGTACATGACGAATTCAGCTATCTCTTGGCCGCTGATACGTTCGCGTCGGGACGACTGACAAATCCGGCGCATCCGCTCTGGCAGTATTTCGAGAGCTTTCATATCATCCAGCACCCAACATACGCCTCCATGTATCCCCCGGCGCAAGGGTTGATGTTGGCGTTCGGGAAGGTAATCGGCGGAAGTCCCTGGATCGGCGTGTACCTCAGCGCGGCACTTATGTGTGGCGCTATTTGCTGGATGCTCCAAGCTTGGGTACCGCCGCAATGGGCGCTCATGGGCGGCTTGATTGCCGCACTGCGATGGGGCATCTACAGTTACTGGATGGAAAGCTATTGGGGCGGCGCGGTAGCCGCATTGGCCGGAGCGCTGGCCGTCGGTGCCCTTCTGCGCATCTTCAAGGAGCGGAGCGTTTGGCCGGCGGCGACATTGGGCATGGCATTGATCCTCCTCGCAAACAGCCGTCCCTATGAGGGCCTCCTCTTTACTGTTCCCGTCCTCGGCGCGCTTTGTCTCTGGATGATCGGTAAGCATTCACCGAAAGCGCCGGTCTTATTAACGCGCGTAGTGCTCCCGCTAGTGGTTGTATCGGCGCTGGGAACGGCGGCAACCGGCTATTACTTCTGGCGCGTGACCGGCAATCCGATGCGCATGCCCTATCAGGTAGACGAAGACACATACGCTGTGACCAACCCGCTTCTTTGGCAACCGCTGCGCCCGATTCCCGAATACCACAATGCGGTCATGCGCAGTTATTACCCCGTCCGTGAGATGGCCGCTTACCGGCAGGCGCATTCCTGGAATGGCTGGTTGCTGGAGACATGGCGCAAGATCACTACTTTGGTCTTCTTCTACTTCTGGCCTGCCGTCTTGCCGGTGCTATTGGCAACACCTTTTTTATGGAGGAACCGCCGCGCTCGGTTCGCCCTCGTCGTTGCCGGCATTATGCTCCTCGGTCTGACACTTGAAATCTGGCCGATGATGCTGCATTACCACGCGCCGATTACCGGATTGATTGTCCTGCTCATCATCCAAACAATGCGTTACTGGCGGCATGTAAAGTGGCGCGGCCGGCCGGTGGGCGCCGCCATCTCCCGAACGATACCGCTATTCTGTGCGTCGCTCCTCCTTGTTCGGCTGGGCGCCGCCGTGCTTCACGTTCCCGTTCCAGACCACGGCATGACACCCTGGTTCTCGGTTGCATCCGGAAATCTGCAACGCGCCAGAATCCTGCATTATCTGGAAGGCCAACCCGGCCGGCAACTGGTTGTGGTTCGATACCAACCGGATCACGATGCTGGTGACGAATGGGTGTATAACGAAGCGGATATCGATAGTGCAAAAGTAGTTTGGGCCCGCGACGCCGGATTGAGAAATGATGCCCCGCTTCTCCGTTATTTCAATAGTCGCCATGTGTGGCTTCTGGAGGCCGATAAGACGCCGCCGCATCTGAGCCGCGGTCTTTGCCCATAGCCATCCCCGCCGGAGTCCCTAACGCCTACGAGCCATCCGATAATTACAGATTGCGAGCGACCCCATATGATTTCTACCGTAATTCCTATCTTCAACGAAGAAGAGAACCTGCCCGAATTGCGACGGCGGGTGACGGCGGCGCTTGATTACACAGGTAGCGGCTGGGAATTGATTCTTGTGAATGATGGCAGCAGAGACCGCTCCGAGCAGATCATTCGAAGCTACGCACGCGAAGACCCGCGCATCAAGCTGGTCTCGTTCTCGCGCAACTTCGGGCACCAGCCTGCCGTCACCGCCGGTATCCATCACGCCGGCGGCGGTTGCGTTGTGCTGATGGACGGCGACATGCAAGATCCTCCGGAAATCATTCCGGAGATGGTAGCGAAATGGCGCGAGGGTTATCAAATCGTGCGCGCGGAACGCCATAGCCGCGCAGAAGGCGGCCTGCGCGGCCTCGGTTTCCGGCTCTTCTATCCTCTGCTCCGCAAAGTCACTGACCTGCCGGACGGCGGCGAGGCGGGCATCTTCGGCCTGATGGATCGCGTTGTAGTGGACGAGTTCAACAAGCTTCCGGAGCGCAACCGCTTTATTCCGGGGTTGCGCTCCTGGCTTGGGTATTCGCAAGCAAGCGTGTTCTATGACCGCCAGGACCGCGCCGCCGGACAGCCCAAGCAAACCCTGAGCCGCCTGATTAAATACGCGCTCGACGCCATGATCAGTTTCATCAACAATCCGCTGCGACTGGCTACCTGGATGGGAGTGATGATTTCGGCTTTCGCCTTCGTCATTGTGATGATCTATCTAATCGCGTACTTTGTGCAAACCAATCCGCCTCCTCGCGGATTCACTTCGATTCTGATTGCGGTGCTCTTTCTAGGCGGAGTCCAACTCGTGTGCCTCGGCATCCTGGGCGAGTACATCGGCCGCATTTACGAAGAAACGAAGCAGCGCCCGCTTTACATAGTTCGAGACCTGGTGGGTTTCGGTTCCTCCGAAGCGGAGCGGCAAACTTCGCGTGCAACGGCCGCGGGCGTGAACGGCGCAGCCGGTTACGCCCGCTAGTGATTCACCTCTCGGACGGCCGCGAAGCGCTTAACGGGCAGAAAGGGCGGCGCCTGGATCGGGTCGATGGCGACCGGCGGAGGAGGCTGTGAGGTTGCAAAGCGCGACTGCTGATACAGTTGCAGAACTTGGCTGTTCAGCGGCTCATCATCAAACCACGCGCGGAATGAAAGAATGTCGCCATTATTGACCGCATGAGTGAATTCGCTCCACTGATTCGGATCGTTGGGGTTATTCGTTAGGTCATGATTCGGGGCGTCGCCCACGTAAGTAACGCTGAAGGCGTTCGGCCATATCGTCTTTGCATCGGGCGGCGTGTGAAGCGGCTTATACGGTGCCCAGAAGCTCGCTAACGGGGCCGTGTAAGCATAGTCTTTCGGCCAGATGTTTTCGGGAATAATCAACACGTTGGGCAGCGCTTGTTGCACCTGTTGAAAAGTTGACGGCGCGGTGGAGTTGTCGGGCCTGTCGTCGGAATCCACATAGAACAGCGTGCAACCCCAGCGGTTGTAAGCGTACTGAATCTTGCTGATCATGACGCCCGCTTCGTTTTGGATAGGGACTGAATCCTGATTGGGCGGCGACACGGAGAAATTCAGCTGCTGTGGACGAATGGTCATGCCGCAGCGCAACCCCGCACTCGTGAAGCGCGCGAAGAAGGCGTCCGCCACTCCGTTCATCTCGGGAGACATGTTAGGTAACTGCGAAGGATCTCCAACATAACTGGTATTCGGCTGCGGATACTGTTGCCCTTCGAGATCCCAGACGATGGCCCCCTGCGCGTTCATGTTCTTGAGAATCTGGACGGAGTTGTCGGCATAAGACAACACAGCCTGCTGGAAGGCGCTGAGACCCGCGGCGTTTTGGATATTGATGTTCTGGGCAACAGTGTAATTGCGCGGATTGGGATTCGACGGAGAGAGGGCCGACGAAGTGGGATTCGTCATGAATAGCTCACCGATAGGGCGGCGATCAGTCCAATTGAGTGTTTGCGGCCAGGTTTGGCCGAAGGTGGTTAATACATCGCCTGCAATGGCGTGATAATCGGTGCCCGATGGCGCGAAACGCAAGGAGAAAGAGTACACGTCTGTTTGGCCCGGCGCAACCGGTCGGCTGACAGGGACTGAGGTCGCGAGAAAGCCTTCGGCGCCCTCGTTGTTCGTCGATACTTCCATCTCGTAGTGATTGGCCGCGCCAGATGGGCTGAAGCCCAAATACAGCGGTTTAGCATCGCTATCGGCGAGCACCAACATGCCCGAGCCCCAGTCCGCTGGGATCAGAACCGGAGCGTCCAGGTTGTTATGGAATTGAGGGTAGTTGGCTGCTCCAAATTGCGATGGCAAGCTGGGGAACTGAAGACCGAAGGGAAAGATATCGATTCCACTCAGTGTTTGGTCGCTGGTGTTGGTCACGCTCAAGGTGACGGCGAGGTTGCTGCCGCCAGCCGGCGTTGTGAACTGGCACGTCACGTGGCCCCAACTCCAGGACCAGGTAAGCGTATCGGTCCCCGGATTCCAGACAGCAGTATTGCCGATACCGCCCCAACCCCCGCCCGTGCCGAGAGTGTACC
>CAXUCT010000007.1:0-881 GCA_964249415.1 uncultured Bryobacteraceae bacterium
CGTCATTGAAGGTGCCATCGCCATTGTTGTGATAGAGGATGTTCTTGCCACCCGGCAACCCAGGCGGCCCACAAGCGACGAGCAAACCTTTATAAGTGCACGGACCCGCTTCAGGAGGCGGCGCGGTTTTCAGATCAAAATCGACATAGTTGGCAACGAATAAATCAAGGTGGCCGTCGCGATCGTAATCGACGAACGTGCAACCGGTGTTCCAGCGAGTTTTGGGGCCAAGCTGGCTTAGCCCCGCCTGCTCCGTGACGTCGGTAAACGTGCCGTCGCCGTGGTTGCGGTAAAGCGCATTTTGACCGTAATAAGTGACGAATAAGTCTTCGTGGCCGTCGTTGTTGTAATCGCCTACGCAGCAAGCTTGTCCCCAGCCGGTGCGACGATCGAGGCCGGAGCCATTTGTGACGTCAGCAAACGTGCCGTCGCGATTGTTCTTGAAAAGATGGCAACGTGGTTTATCGTTCGCGGGGAAACCTTCGAGACGCCAACCGTTTACAAGAAAGATATCGAGCCAGCCGTCGTTATCGTAGTCATAGAAGGCCAGGCCGCAGCCGGTAGTCTCGAGAAGGAACTTGTTCTTGTGTTCGCCTCCGTAGATTGTTTTGACGTTTAGGCCGGACTCTTTTACAACGTCGACGAAGGTGACGCCTAGGGGTGTTCCCTCGATGGGCGATTTCGGCCCTTTGGGAGCGGGCATGGGTTTGGCGTCGTAACTGCGCTCGATGGGACCGGGGAGTTGGACCTGCTGACCGGGACGGGCAGGGTTGGCGGCAGCGAGAATTCGTTCGAATGGGAGTACGAGGGCTGTGCGGCTTAGCGAGCGAAGGAAGCGGCGGCGATTTTTATCCAACATGTTGTGTTCAGAAGTTAGTAGT
>CAXUCT010000007.1:891-4056 GCA_964249415.1 uncultured Bryobacteraceae bacterium
AGGGACTGTTTCCGTACCGCTTGCTCACGCGCGCGGCTCAGTTAGCGGCTGCAGCATGGGTGTGCCAGGGGACGCTTTCGGTGGAGATCTCGGGATGCTTGCGTAAGAAATCCAACGAATAGGTGGGCGCGCCTGGATCGACTTGCTTGGTGGCGAATAGGGCCGCTTGTTCGGAAGCCTTCGCTTTCTGGCCAACGCGGCGGTAAAGGATCGACAGGTTGTAGTGGGCCGCGAGATCGTCGGGGTCGATGGCCTGCAAAGCTTCAAACTGTTTGATGGCTTCGTTGTATTGATGCTGCTGGTAATAGGAGATACCCAGTTCGCGGCGGGCATCGCGCGACTGCGGGTATTGTTCCACTACTGACTGGAGGTCCGCGATTTCGGCTTCGGGATGAGCAGAGCGCCTCTCCACAAGCGCGAGGTAATAGAGAGCCCGTGCGTTATTTGGATTAAGTTGGAGCGCCTTCTCCAGATTGGAGCGGGCTGACGAATACTTTTCCCACTCGATGTAAGTGAGGCCGATGTTGATATGACCGTCGGCGTAATCAGGCCGCAGCTTCACGACGTTGCCGAACGCCTGAACGGCTTCAGCATATTGCAACTGGTCCAGGTAAGCGATGCCAAGATTGTTCCAGCGCATCCAATCGGGATTGTCTTGCGGCGCAGGTTGTGAGATCGCATTTTCGCCGAAGTTGAGGAGACGCGTACGGGAAGCGAGCTCGATGACCGGATAAGCGGGATGATCTTCACCTAATACATTGTTCAGGTAGCTCTGGCGGAGGTGGCGATAGTTGACGCGAGCAGTTGCTGAGAGCGGGCCTTTGGCGTCGGCCGGAATGTGGAAATCGTAGCGAATGAGGGCAGAGCGGCCAGCGGCGACCGTGTTGTCGTAAGCCATAGAGTGGATGGTCCAAACCTTATGGTTGTCGACAAACTCACCCTCCATATTGACGGGGCGATTAGTGAAGCTGTGTGCCTGCTGATCGATCATACCGTTGGGCTGGAGGAACCCGCTGTGATAAATCTCTTTGCCTGTGGCGTCAGCGACAGTGAACTCGACGCGAGTCTCATAGAGATCGCGGACTTCGGGTACTAACGAATGACCGATGTTCTTGTTCTGGATGACGACCATCATTTGCATGCTTGCGTTGGGAGCGAGCTGGAACGGAACAGAGCCGAGCGGGGCGATCATAGACGGCGCTCCGTCTTTCTGAATAGCGAACAGGTCAACGTTGAGGTAATTGCCCGATTTGAGGAACTCGACCGTTTTTTTGAGTTGGTCATCGAAGCCGTAATAGAATGGTACGGCCGTGTTGCCGGCCGCCCAGCGATGGGAGGCGAAGGTTCCGTTTTTAGCGCCATAATCGCGCAAGGTGGCGGTTTCACGCTTCATATGACAACCCTGGCAGGTGGTGAAGTCAGCACTATAGAAGACGAGCGGATTGCGCTTAGAAAATTTCGAGTTTTGCCATTCGTCGTAAGTGGTGAAGGCGCGGATCCACTTGTAATCGTTCAAAGCATTGGGAAGGTTTGCTTTGTGGCAGGCGGAGCAGAATTCCGGCGAGCGGTAGAAATCTTTCATCACCGCCTTTGAATGACGATCGGGATGGCGGAGGATGTCTGCGTAAGGAACTTCGCCGGGAATGCGGTTGCCATTCTCGTCTGTCATGACGGCGGGAACTCCCATCACAAAGCTGCCATTGCCCAAGGTGGATTGCAGGCCCTGAATGGCGTGGCAAGTTGTGCAAGTAAGCCCGTCCTCATCAAAGCGGCGGTCCACGCCGGCGCCTTGGGTCAGCGCGCCCGTTAGAACGCCGACTGGATTATGGCAGCTATCACAGTGGCGGGTGAATTCGATGCCCTTGGTGCGAGCGAGAATGTTGACGCTAGTTCGATAGAAGGGCGTGCGGAACGAATTAGAATGTAGCGCTTGGCGCCACTCCGTATAAGCCTGCTGGTGGCACTGGCCACAATACTTGGCGGAAGGAAAAGCGCCTGGTTGAATGAACTGGTTGCCTTCAATGCGGGCATTTCCCGGACCTGCTAAGTTATCTTTTCCGAAGTGGAAGTTGTAAGTCTGGCGAATTTTGTCGGCATAGGCGTCGCGCTCACTGGGAAGGTCCGTGTGTGCTTGTGATTGGGCTGAGAGGGTTCGGAGGAGGATGCAGAAGCAGACCCCCAGCGCACCGATTGTCAGAACTTTTCGTTCTGTCTTGAACCCCATTCCTCGCAACCTCGATAACTAATGATTCTCTCACGATGCGCGCGTCTTCTCGATCGCCGAGAATCAAAACCGGATACAGTATGCTTTTTAGCGTTGAACGTTCTTAGCGTTGCTTATCCTCTTCTAGCCGCGGGCCCAGACTCGGCCGGTGGGGCAGAACAGATCCTCTCGCTAGTTGAGCGTGGCCTCGTCCATGCCGGCCATCGCTCCCTTGTGATCGCAGCGCGCGGATCCGAAGTTTCTGGAGATCTGATCGCGACTTCTCCGCCTAACGGAGAGATCACTGAAGCCGAACGCCATTGCGCGCACAGGGAACATCTTGAATGCATCAATGCAGCACTGCGCGAGTACCGGATTGATTTAATCCACTTTCACGGGTTGGATTTCAGCGCTTACTTACCTGCGCAGGCTGTGTGCAAACTGGCGACGCTTCACCTTCCCCCGGCGTGGTATCCGCAGTGTATCTTTGAGATCGCAGGCCTGCATTTAAATTGCGTTTCGCACACTCAGGCTGAGACAACGCCTGCAAACACTCAGCTGCCTGTTGTGCTGAACGGCATTGACCTCACAAAGTATGCCGGCCCTAATCCTCTGTCCAGAGATTACTTGTTATGGATCGGGCGTATCTGCCCCGAAAAAGCAGTGCATGTGGCGCTGGAGGTTGCGCGGGAGCTTGATGTTCCAGCTACCGTGGCCGGTCCGGTGCATCCCTTTCACGATCACCAGGTGTACTTCTCGGAGTGCGTTCAGCCGTTGCTCAATAATCAACGGCGGTATCTGGGAGCGATCGGCTTGACGCAGAAGATTAAACTTTTGGCGGGAGCAAAGTGTTTGCTGATTCCTAGCGTTGTTGCGGAAACAAGTTCGCTGGTGGCGATGGAGGCGATCAGTTCCGGAACGCCTGTAGTCGCTTTCCGTTCAGGAGCGCTACCGGAAGTGGT
>CAXUCT010000007.1:4066-6205 GCA_964249415.1 uncultured Bryobacteraceae bacterium
CGCAGGAGGAGATGGCCGAAGCGGTGCGACGCATTGACGAAATCTCGCCGGCAAATTGCCGCCGCGTCGCGAGACAGCGCTTCGATGCCGGGCGCATGGTGAAAGACTACATCAGGCTTTACGAATCACTTTTAGCCTAGTTTTCGGAATCTTCTGCGCTCGCCACCAAGTTTTATAAGGCTCATCGCCGCGTAGAAAATCCCACGTGCTGTACCCCGCTTCGAAGGAGTGGCGGATTGCTTCATAGAGGAGCGTGCGACCGAATCCTAGATATGCATACTCCGGGTCGAAGCCGGTCAAGTAATTTGATATTCGGTCGCGATAACGAAACGCTAGGATCATCGCGGCGAGTTTCTCATCAAAGCGGATTGAAAAGATGCGCAAGCGGTCGTGCCCGGCAAAATCACGAGCCACGTCACGCAGGAATCCGGCTGATCCATTGGCCTCAACCATGCCGGGTTGATTCTGGTTTTGCCAACGCGCGCCGTGCATTTCGATCAGCGCTTCGATCAACTCAGGTTCAGCGCTGCCGGTCACCTCGAACCGAAGTTGACCAATTGCTTCCGCTTTGGCGCGGTCTCTTCGCACATTCTGCCGTAGAGCTTTGGGGCAGCCTTCCCAATACTGCTCAAAGCTGCCCACCAGGGGGACGGTCGAACAGGGAGCGTCTTCGTTTACGTCCGACGCTAGACGTTTGAACGGTGTATCGAAGGAGAGGTCTTGCCAATCGCAGACGTCCCATTCGGAACTCGCGTCCAAATGCAAGCGGATTTGCTCAACAATTTCGTCCGCATGTTCGGGCTTGACGGCCGGCTCCAAATAATCAGAAATTCCGGTGCCGATTAAGGTCATCTGCCTGGCGCCGTTCCAGTCATGGAGAAAACAGGGAACAACTCCGGCGATCTCATTACGGTCGCGAAACACGAAGACGCGCAGAGTGCCGCCTCCGAAATGCCGCCACCAAGTAATCAGCCATGCCGGCAATTGAAAGGGAGTGAGATCCGCGACCGTTTCGGCGAATGAAGACCAGTCGTTCTGAATCTCAAGCAGACGGGGAAGGTTGTCGATAATTTCCCGACGGAGCGGGGACCGGCTCAAGCTGAGGCAGTCTCAGCCGCGCAGTTGGCATCCAGAAGCCGCAATGCTTCGCGGTAGCCGTGGAGCGTTCCCACGTCGACGTAAGCTTCGCCTATTTTGTAGCCATAGGCCTTGCCGCCGCGCGCGAGGTATTCGTTTATGAGGGTTCCGAGGTATTCGTCGCGGCGGTCTTTCCAAATCTCCTGCAGTTCGGCAAGCACGAAGCCCGGCATTCTGAACGCGCCCCAAATCCACTTAGTGGAAACCTGAGCACTCTTGACGCGCACCTCGAGGACAGACCCTTCGTCGTCTGTGACCACAGCATCGAAACGCTCGGGGTGCTGCACAGGAAATAACAACAGCGAGAGAAGGCCGCTTGGCAGATGAGCAAGGGCATCGTCGGGAAACCAGATGGTATCCGGGAGCCCGATACAGACCTCCTCATCCGGCGCGATGAGCGGAAGCGCGCGAAAGATGGCGTCACACAATCCAGCGGGCTGCGGCTGCACAGCATAGAAGATGGTAGCGGACAGTGCGTTCGCGCTGAAGTAGTCCAGGATGTCCGATTTACCGGGCGAGATAACGAAGCATATCTTGTCCACTCCGCCGTTCACCATGCGTTCCACAAGATACTCGCTAACGGCTCTGGGCCGTTCCTGTCCGCCGGTCACATAGCTGCCCACCGGCAAGAGCTCTTTGGAGAACGCGAGCGGCTGGATGCGGCTTCCCATGCCGGCAGCTGGAATGATTCCCCACATGGTGTTACGCCTCACGCGAAGCCAGCGCATTTGGCTGAACTTCTAGCGTCTCGTCCGCAGGAGAGACGATGAGGTCGATGAATCGTTGTGCACGGATCTCGGCGGTGTGACAATCAAGCGCTCTTTGCCGGGCGCGCGCGCCAATTCGAGACAGTTGCGCCGGGTCTTTTGCGATGGCGGCGATGGCATCTGCTCCGGAGGTTGCGATGATGATCTCCTCTCCCGGATAGAAGAACGTGTCGAGCCCGACCCACCAGTCGCTCAGCACTGCAGTGCCGCAGGCCGCTGCCTCAAATAGACGTCC
>CAXUCT010000007.1:6215-15082 GCA_964249415.1 uncultured Bryobacteraceae bacterium
CAGAGGGGCAGCAGCCCATGGCGGCCATGGAGCCGCGCGTCACATTCAGCGTGAGTGGCGAGGACGAATAGAATTCGGAGTGCTCGCGGGGCGAGACATGGTCGAAGTAACGGAGGTTTGCCGGCCAAGTTTGCGTGTCGGAATACATAGCACCGCCAATGACGAAACTTCGCTGGTTCAAGCGCCGCGCGGGATTGATCAGCAACTCGTCTAATGCGGCTTGCCGGTCGGGAGAGTACGTCCCTAGATACGACAGATCAGCCGCAAACCTTGGGGAAGAGTGAACGGGATAGTACACGTCGGGATCCACCCAGCCGTACAGGGTTGAGACGCAGCGCGCACCTAAGCGCCGGCGCAATTGGTGTAGCGCTTGGCCGCCCGTATAGCTCAAGACGAGATCGAAATCTCCGAGACCGGCTGGAGGTAGATAGGGAACAGGCTCTCCCTTTTCTAACCGGCTCAGTGTTACCGGTGTATCCATGTCATAGAAGACAGTGCGATCGAGACCGGACTCGAGCACAAGTTGCGAGGCTGCGATCCCGTCGGGACAGTACGATGACACAAGGCCGACGTCGGCCCGCGACAGTTGTTGCGTGGCACGCGGGAGGTTGTCCGCCCAATCGGAGTAAAGGTGCAGGTGGGCGAATGGAAACGAAACGGCATCGCGATGCGCTGCATAGTACGGGGTATCGCGCTCGAAGAAATGGATTTCGTGTCCGCGGCGATTTAGCGCGCGCAGTAATCCGCGCCACAGCGTCGCGTGACCGTTGCCCCACGCGGAACTGATGGAAAGACCGAAGATGACGATGTTCATTCTGGCGATAAACCTGAGCTGCTATCGCTTCTTGAATCTGTAATACAGCTCGACGCTGACATTTCCGTTGAAATCGCGCAAACCCACAGCGGAGAGCGCGGGGGTAAATGCCCACTCTACACGAACGATCTGCGAGTTGGTTTGGGTAACGTCTGTGATGTAGGTAAAGGTGACGTTGTTAGCGATTTTCTGTTGTAAGGTGACGCGAGCCCCCGGCTGGCCGCCACTTCCGGCAAAGGACGGATCGATTTTGAATTGACTCAAGCCGAAAACGCGCTGAACGCGGCTGGCGAGCGGATTCGCTACGGCCTGCCCGAGGAGCGCAGACTCGCCCATCTCTGTAACGGATTGCTGCGCTGGGGTTGGCTGCTGAGCCGCGATCGTAGGATCGTTCGGTGTGGTGTTGGTGGCAAGCAATTGCACAATTTGCTGGAACGTGAGAGGCGGATCTGAGGTGTAAGTTAACTGCAGATTGTTGATGGGACCGGACACGCCTAGCGTTACGTCGACGTTTTGCGCAATTGCATTCAGCGAAATATTCAGGACGGGCTGAATGGAGTTGGGGTCGTAAAAATTAATAGTGCCCGTGTTCACGGTGTACTTGTTGCCGAAGAATACAAGTTCGCCATCGGTTACAGCAACACGGCCCAACATTCCGGGCGTGGCTGCGGTACCGGTGATGTTCAAATTGGCCTGCACGGCAAGCCTGTTTGCATAGGTAGTGATGACACGCAGATCGGGCGCGGTCAAAATCCGGACGTCCAAGCGCATGCCGGCGAGGATAGGTGAAGGCGCGGTTGGCGTGGTGGGCGGCGTTGAAGCGTTTGCGAGAATCGATCCCACGTCACCGGAAGATCCGTACGAAATTCGCTGAACGGTAACAGTACCCGATAAGAGCGAGCGGCGCGTAGTACCCGCCACAGCGACTGACGCGTTTGATGTGGCACTGATGCCGGAGTAACGAACTCGGACCCTATTCGCGGTGGCGCGAACATTGTAGTTGACATTTGAGTTCGCATATCCGACGAACCCCGCCAGGGTGATTCGGCCGCCGCCGCTTTCTCCAGTCAGGTTCTGAATACTAGCATTAGTGCCGTTCAGCAAAATCACACCGTTGGTGTTAGACAAGCCGTTCGGAATCTGGGCATAGTTGACGTTGGCATTCTTCAGCTCAATGCGGCCGTTCACACGCGGCTGGGCGAAGCTGCCATGAACGATCGCATTCATCGCGACGGTTCCCGAAGAATAGAAGTCCCGGTCTACGTCTTGAAGAATGCCGAGATCGGTTTTTGCGTTCAAGTTCAACGCCAGAGGAGCAAGTTCGTTCTTGAGATTCACGGCGCCAGAAGCGGAAATATTTGTGTCCGGCCCGGCGATGCGCAGCTGCTGAACCTGCACGACGGAGTGATTCAGACTCACCAGAATGGGACCGTCATTGCGCAAAGTGACAGCGCGCCCGGCGGGTGCGCCGGTTGCCGAGCCTGCCGGAATAGTTTGGGCTTCGAGCTTGCTGATCTGTAACTTGCCAGTGAGTTTGTCTGTGTTCAGAAGCGGGCCGTCAATTGAGGCCTGGCCTTCGAGCAGCGCATCAAAGCTGGGATTCGCCGCTGGACCGGACGAGAGGAAAGGGGTGAGCTTCGAATAGCGGATATTTGAAAATGTCAGATCGGCGCGCAACGGATAATCGCCATTGAGCTGTGACTGTCCGGAGGCGTGAATCTGGCTTTCGGCAATGTCAGAGTTCAGGCGGAAATTCACATCAGATCCTACGGTTCGGGCACTCAAAGAAGCTTCGCCTAAGTTTCGGTTGTTCATACGCAACTTGTTGGCGGAAGCGTCCGCGTCTAAACGAGAGATCAGCAGCGGGGGGCTTCCCTTCCCCTGGCGCAAGGTAGCGGTTAGATTGGCTGCCACACGTAGAGTGCCGCTGAAGCCGGGCTGCAATTGTTGAACGCGTTGAATACGGCCCGCTTGAATATCACTGCTTTGCACACTCAAAGTCAGCGCGCCGGTATTGAAGCTATGCGGCGGGTGAGACAAGGAGCCGCTCGCGGTCAAATTGCCTGCGGGCACGTCCAGCTCAATTGACGGAATATTCACCAGGGTATCGGAGTATTGCGCTCTACCCCCCAAGCGGTTGATGGGCTCTCCGTAAACGTTGGCACGGGCAAGGGTGAATGATAGATCGGCGTTGGGTGATTCCAAGGTACCGGCTAGGTGAGCGTTCGCCGAAAGATTCCCTCGCGCCGGGATTGACCCTTGTCCCACAACGGCGAGCGCCTTCTCCACGGCCAAGTTCTGGATGGAGGCATTCGCCGTTGTCGGATAGTCTTTTACCAATCCAGTGCGGCCACTGACCTGAATGCTCGAAGCGGCGAAGTTAGATGCCACGTTGTAAGTGACTGTTCCGTCCGATGTCCGTGCCGTAGCAGTCAAGTCTCCAGCGGGCTGATTCTGGACACGAAGGCCGCGCGCGGACAGATCGGCGCTGATGTTGGAGACCGTCACTTCGTTCGCCTTATTGACTTCGCGCACGTCGGCAACCGCGTCTGCCGTGAGTTGAATGGCGCCGGCCGTGCCGGGAGACTGCTGCTGCAGGGGCTTGATATTAGCAAGTTGCACGTCCGTAGTTGCTACATGAAATTGCGCATGGCCCACAGTGAAACTGTCTCTCGGATGCTGAAAAGTACCGCTCGCACGGATGCGTCCGCCTGCCGCTGCTAACTCGAGATTTGAGAGGGTAATGAGTTGATCGGACAGCGCCACGTTGGCGAACAACCGGTCAAAGGGTTGCTTATAGGCACTGCCGTTCACCACTTGCAAACTCGCGCTACCCAGCGGGTCTCCATAGGTTCCGGTAATATGCACGTCAGCGTTGAGATTTCCGGCGGCAGGAACGGAACCTTCGCCGGCGAGGCTGAGCAGATCGGCAATGTCACCATTGCGAATCGTAAGATTTGCGGTCAGCGGCGATCGCGGTTCGGGGCTCCACTTGCGGAGTCCGACCGAGGCATCGAAGTTGGTCTGAAGAGCGTTACGGGTGAGCAGGCCATTTTGAATGGCAGCGCCGGAGGGAGTTGCTGCCAGATCCGCAGAAAAGCGGTCGAACGATCGCTGCTCCACCGCGAAGCGGGCGAGCGGTAGATGGCTGGTGATGTGAGGCGCGGAGAGATCACCGGTAATCTGCGCCTGCAAATTAGCGGTACCTCCTCTGAGGGTGATTGGAAGAGAAGTTTCCGGCTTGGCAGCGCCAAAGTTGACCGCGGGCAAAAGGTCATTCAAGTTATGCGAGACCAGGTTCACATCCATGCGCCGGTTCAAGTCGCCGGAAAGGTCTACGCGCGAATGAGGCATTGTGAGGTAGGACTGCCCCAAATCCAAAGTATCGTTCGCACCGCGGTAAGCGACGTACAGCTTTCCACTTACCGGAACGCCATGCCGCCCGGGAGTAATCGCGAGATTTGCTTGCGCGGCATAGCCGGCCGTGCCCTTTGCTTTCAGATCGGCTTGAGCTTTGATGGAGCCGCTTACGGAGCCGTCATAGCCGAGACGCTTGCCTGTGAACGAATGGGCCAGCACAGGCAGCGAAAAGTTCCGCAGAGCACCTTCCAGGCTGAGGTGCTGTAACTTCTCAACGAAGATTTTGGCCGCCAGCGCGCCACCAAAAGCGCTCAGTTTCAGTCCGTCGAGGCTGATCAGATAAGGGTCCGCATGGAAAGGCGAATAGAGACTGACATCGGAAAGGCGGGTTGAGCCGCTATGCAGAGAGAGCGCCCGCGAATTGAGCGTGCCATCGACGGCATAGTCATTGCGGGCATCGAGCCTGGCTTTTCCGTTCGCTTGTAAATCCCCGGCCGCCTGCACGGAGGAAACTTTCAGCAACTTGCCCAACTCACCGAGCGCGATGTTCGCGTTAAACTGCACTGCTCCCGCCTTGGCACGGTCCAATGCGCCGGATGCCTGGAGAGTAGTCCGGCCCAGCCCGATGTGTGCGGTTTGGACTTGGACGGTGTTGTTCTTCCCATCAATGTTTGCGGCCAGCTCGGCACTCAGCAACTTGGGGGCGCCTTTAAACTTGGTGTCGATCGGAAGGTCAAAACTGCGCTGCATCTCGGGCAAAGACACAGTCGCGTTTACGCGCGCTGAAATCTGCGGTGCGTTCATGTTCTGGATGGAGCCATTCAAAACAATCTGCGAGGCATCCGTGCTGAGCTTTGCGCCGGCTATGCGTAGCGCATCTTTTTCGATGGTCACCGGTACATTCACATGAACGCCGAGCCGCGAGTTCTTGCCGGATGTCAAAAACAGCGGGTCTATGGACAAGTTGCCTCCATAACTCGCGCCGAGCAGATTGTAGTTCAGTAAAGCGCGTAGGTTCTCGCCGCGCGCGCTGAAACCGGTCTTGCGCTGGGAGCACTGCAGTAAACCGTCCTGAATCTGGAACTCCCCCACCGCCAGATTCACAACTGTCTCAAGGCCGGATTTGTCGCTCGGCTGCTTCTGCACCTTGGGTTGAGGGATATTGGTGGTCCCATCAGGAAGGACCATCAAGTTAATTTGCGGCTGTGTGACTCCCACATACTGAAGATCCACGGCCTGCTTCAAGCCTGCAAGCAGCTTTAAACGGACTTCGAGCAAAGCGATGCGAGCGAGTGGGTCGCTTGTTTTGGGTTCGGTCCCGTGCAGCACGAGATTGCGGATGCGCGCGGTCAGGTGCATCCAATCGAACTGAAAGGAACTAATCTCCACCACGCCGCCGGTGGATTCCTCCGTGACCGCAATGATCTTTTCGCGGACGTAGTTAGCAAACCAGGCGCTTCGAACAATGAGGACGGATGTCACTACTAAGACCAGCAATAAGGCGGGTATGCCGATGGCCACGCCGATGAGGATTTTCTTTCGTCGGGTCACGCGAGACTCTCCTCAAGAAATTGGATTTTGTTGTTTTTTCGCTGATCGTTGAGCCAGGCGAAAAACTGTTCGTTGACCCTGTCACCGGCTATCAAGTCGCGGATCTGCTCGCGCAAATCGTCGAGTGATTTCCCCGGATATTCACGCTGTAACGCGAGTGTATGGTCGCGGTAGTACTTCTCCACCTCGTCGTCGGTCACAAGCACGGCCGGCTTAAAGCGCAGGTCGATAAATCGCAGAACGGTAAGTTGTAGCTGGAATTGCGTTCGCATCTCCACTTCACTCATGCCGTAGCGCTTCAGGGCAGTCTGAAATAAAGCCTGGGTCTTGTACTTCTGTTTCCTCAGGAGTTCAATTTGCTGATCCGCTTCCTCCGATGTCGCTTCGGGATAATCGCCCGTTAGAATTTCACGCCGGATAAAGAGCTGATCGATGAGCCTGTTGGCGGATTCTTTTCGCGCCGCGTTTCCCAAGTTCAATGGTTGTCCGTTCAAAAACTCAGTCGCGCGAACGTCACGCTCAATGTCGCTGTCCTTAACGATCCAACGGCCACTGACAATGATCGCGATCCGGTCAATAACGACAGCGAAGGCGGCGGCATTTGCGAGCAAAAGAAGCAGGGCAATCCGGCGCCGCATTAGAAAGCCTGCCCAATAGAGAAGAAGAATTGGAACTTGCTCAGGCGCTGTGGACTGGCACTGCAGTTCGCCAGAACACCGATGTCACCGGGCTTGCAGGTAAGCAGTTGCTGTACTGTCTCGTTGGTACTGAAGCCGGAGTAATTCGTTGGATTTAGCGCATAGGACAGATCGACGCGCACGGGACCTAGCGGCGTTTGGTAGCGAAGCCCGAACCCAGGCGCTTGGACGGCGTAGTTGAAGTCTTGCCGGCTGTTCTGGTGATAGCGAAGTGAAATATCGCCGGAGTTGGTATAGATATTTCCCATGTCGTGGAACAAAACGCCGGAGAGATTTGGAAAGAGGAGCGGGAATCGCAATTCGAACGTATTGAAGAAGAGACCGTTGCCGCCGATGGGAAAGCCGGTGGGCGTAAGGCCAGTGCCGCTAGAATTAACCGTCGGTCCGCCTGTCAGTTCGGTGGTAGTTCCAATGTCACGGGGACCGGCTTGATTATCACCGAAACCACGCATGGAGACGCCGCCTCCGCCGAAAAATCTTTCAGGAAGGGGGATGCTGTCGTAGCTGTTCTGTCCAGCTGAAAGATTGAAGGGAAGAACTGCTCCAAACTGCGTTTGGCGTGCAAACACGAGACCATGACCAAGGGACGTGTAGGTCGCGTTGCGCGCGAGCAAGCGGAAATAGTCGCGCTGTCCACCAAGAAACTTCTCCGCCACGGCTCCATCGACGGTGTTCCAAAATCCGTGGTGAGCGTCTGCCGGATTGTCGCGATGATCCTGTATGTAGCTCAGAGTTAAAAAGCCAAGACGGATGGCTTGGGTGAAGGCCGGAGTTTGCAATGCCGGAACAATTGTGTTGGGAGCGTCGCGCCGGTAGACGAAACTCAACAGTAAAGTAGAGGCACGATTTAATCGTTGGGAAGTCTGAACCCTGGCCTCCTCGCGACGGGCCGAAAATGTCTGCACGTCTTGCGTGGTGTCGTAGAGGAGCGTAAAGGTGGCAGTCCGATTCAGTGAACCGAGGAAGTGCGGAACGATGTAGTTGATGGACTCACGCTGTTCGAGACTGGAGTAGCGGACCTGCAGTGAAATCGTTTGTCCCACTCCGCGGAAGTTCAGCCGGTTCACATCGAATGAGACGATGGGCGAGGTTCCTTTGGAGCCGCCGGCAGCCGAAAGGTAGTTAGTGGTGCCTCCGAACTGGCCGATTTCCAGTCCGAGGCCCACATTGAAGGTGTAGCGGGCGGCCTCATCAAAATCGAACAGCACATCTTTGTATTGGCTGGTCCCATTCGGGTCTTGCAGTCCCGAATTCACGCTCGCGAAAATTCCCAAATTGCTCAGCTGGCGGGCTGTATCGTTCACCTTCAGCATCGAAAGGGGCTCACTCTGGGGCAAATCGATTCTCTTTTGGACCACGTCAGGCCTGGTACGATTCAGACCGGAGAGAAGCACCCGCCGCACGAACTCCTGCGGTCCTTCGGTGATCTGGTAAATGAGACTGATGGTCTGAGGATCAGGGCCGGGGGTAGTGGCGTATCGGAACGTGGCTGCCGGAAAGCCGTGCGAGTAGTAATAGCCGAGAATCAGGTTCCGGTCGGTCGCTACACTCACATCGGCGTAGGGTTGGTTTTCGGCGGAAGTGAGCTGATTATGAATCAGCGCAGAGAGATCGAGGCGATTCGCGCCTTCGACCCGCAGCGTGGCCACGCGCCACTGTTTCCCTTGGTTGATGTGAAAGACCGCTGCTATGTCGTTCGGCTTGCCCTTATAATTCGTCTCGATGGTGGAGGTGACCTTCACGTCGCGAAAGCCATTGGCTTCGTATAAGTTCTCAATCGCTTCTTCGTCTTTTTCGCGGAAACTCTGGCTATATCTTCCGTATCGAAGTAGCAGCGTGCTTGGCCGCAAAAACATCCGTTCACGAAGCGTGTCGGTTGAGAAGTAGTTGCTGCCTTCCAGCTGCACACTCACGAGCCTGCGGCGCGGGCCCGTCGCGATGAAATAGTTTATGACTTCCTGGTCGTTTTGGGTCGGCTCTTGTTTAAAGGTGACATCCACATCCGGATAACCTTTGGACTGGAAATAGTCGTGAAGATTGCGCGCGCCTTCGGTCAGCAGATCGCGGTCAACCGTGCCTTCCTGATAAACAGGCACGTAGGCGCGCAGCTTGCTCTTTGAGACTTTTGCTTCAAGGGCTTTGACGGTGACCTTTGGCCCGGCATTGATGTCAATAGTTGCCTTGGCGCGCCCGGTATCCGGATCGTAATCGAGCGACGTCATATCGACGGCAGCTGTTAGACGCCCCACCTTCGCATACTTCTTCTGTATTCCTTCGATACCGGAGTCAGTGAGCGCCGAAGTTACCTGACGCCAGCGCTGAATGAGTGCAATTTTCCATCCGGTCGCCTTCACAATCGTGTTGTTCGGAAGCTTGGTGTCGCCCTTGATCGCGGGCATCTCATAGCGCGCGCGCTTTCCTGCTGTAACAAGAAAGCGGATGGT
>CAXUCT010000007.1:15138-18033 GCA_964249415.1 uncultured Bryobacteraceae bacterium
CCTGTGCCCCGTACAAGCCGTTACTTCGCAGTTCATCCTGTATGTTTTTTTTGGCCGTAGCAAGCGTCTCTTCATCGAAGGGAAAGCCCAGAGCCAGTTGGGCATCACTGATGATTACGGTCCTCGATGGAGGGTCGCTGATTTGCCCTTGCGCGCCGACGTGTCCAATGAAACGCCGGGGACGAGTGATAAATCGGATCGCCACGCCAGTTCCGCGCGGCTCGGCATTCACTTGAATATCGTCATAGAGGCCGCTTGCAAACAGGCGATCGATGGTTACAGCTACTTGAGTGGAGTTGAACGGCTCACCGGGCTGCACGAGTTGCATACTTTGCAGATCTCGTGCATCCACGGGTTGAGCGGCTGGCTGAAAGTCCACCGATGTGACAACTTTGCCGCTGAAATCCTGAGCCCCCAACGCACATACATTGAGCAGAGATAGAAGCGCAAACAAAAGGTAAGAACGGCCGTTTGATAACAGTCTGTTCATCTTTGCCGCTAAGTTAACAGATCCACTTTGCAACCATCTTAACGGGACGACCTTGAAGAAAGATCGCGCAAACCGAAGCGGAACTTATTTCTTAAGCCAGCTCCGGATCCGGGTCGTTTACCTGGGTGGCAATTAGCTGGATTTTAGAATCGATGTGGCACAAGGCTTGAAAAATGACCTTCAAGAATTTTCTTGAGTTGGTGAAGTCTGCCGCTGCTAAATGGAGTGCTCACAATGCACCTCGCCTGGGGGCAGCGCTGGCGTATTACACGCTGCTGTCGATGGCTCCGCTGCTGATTCTGGTGCTGGCGATTTGCGGATTAGTATTTAGTAAGTCGGAGGTGCAGCGCGACCTTCTGAATCAAGTGCAATCCTTGATTGGTTATGCCGGAGCAACGGCGGTACAGATGTTGATCTTGAGCGCACATCGAGCTAGCAGCGGCGTACTTGCTACTGCGGTGGCGGTGATTACAGTTTTGTTTGGAGCGTCCGGAGTATTTGTTGAGCTGCGTAATTCGCTAAACACCATCTGGGATGCACCGCCGCAGCGTTCTTCGACTTGGCAGTCGTTCATTTTGCAGAGATTGGCGTCATTTGGGATGGTGCTGGCGCTGGGCTTCCTATTGCTGGTTTCGTTGCTGGTTACGGCCGGCATTACGGCAGCAGAAAAGTTTTTCAAGGGATTAATCCCGGTACATTTTGCACTCCTGAGTCAAGCCGTGAACACGCTGCTATCGGTGTTTACCATCAGCCTTGTTTTTGGGCTGATATTTAAGTTTGTCCCCAATCTACCGATTCGTTGGCGGGAAGTGACGATCGGCGCGGTTGCTACAGCGGTTCTCTTCACGGGAGGGAAGTACCTGCTGGCGCTCTACCTTACGACCGCAGGCGTGGGATCCACTTACGGCGCTGCCGGTTCACTGGTCGCCATGGTAGTCTGGGTGTATTATTCGGCCCAAATCTTTTTTTTTGGCGCCGTTTTTACACGGGCTTACGCCGATCGGCTAGGGCCGTTATCGGCCAAGACAGAGCGTGCGGCCGCAAGAGGCTCATCGCGGCCTCTCTCATAAGGGTAAAGCCCGGATTTTCAGACGCGTACTAGTACTCACCAGATCACTTTCTTTGAGAACAAGTTGAAACATGCTTGCCTATATAGCTACGAGGCATATAGGCTGTATTACTAAGTGCTGCTCGGAGGAGGAGAACGCATGTGGTTAAGAAATAACAGTTTTTCTGTGGTACTCGCTTTGGGTCTCTCGCTCGGAAGCGCAACGGTAGTTGAGGCAGATTCGCTAAACGGTTCGGGCAGTCTGCAGAGTGACTGGAACAGTTCTATTCTGGCAGTCGACGGGAGTTCCTCGACGATTGGTACTCCTTACTGGAACAATGATTCAGGCGACGGTCCAAAGGCGAACATAGGATGGTGCATGACAGGCGGAGGCGGATGCACAATGCCGGTCGGCGCTCCGGGCGCGCTCCCGTACTTTGGAAACGGGCCCGGTTCCGCGGGCTTGATGTATTTCACAAGTACCGGCAGTCCGGTCAGCCTAAGTTTACAGACGATCATGACCACCCAGACAAGTGTTTTGGACGGCTATGACGTTCTCGGCTACTACATAGCTAATGCGGGCGGAGGCGCAGCATCATCGGCAACTCTCCATCCGCTTTTCGATACCAGAACCAGCAGCGTAGGCGATGCTTCTACATTAAGCGGTTTAACGGCTGGCGAGAACTATGGCTTCTATATCGAGAACATTAAGGGTGAGGGCACGCCATTCGCCACCGACTACCTCTATTTCATGGATTCAAGTGCCAACACGGCCAACGGCTCCATGCCAGCTGACCCCCTGCAGCACTTCGTTGCATTCAGCGGCGGAAACGGCAATTATTTTCTCGGAGATGTAGACGGTGATGCCTGTACCGGTAGCTTTATGCCCACGAACAGTCCTTGCGTTCCTAATTCCCAATTCGACTACAACAACATGGTTGTAGCGATCACTCCGGGCGCTGCAACGACACCTGAACCCTCCTCGATTGCACTTTTAGGCGGGGGCGTGTTTATGCTCAGCGCGGTTTTCCTTCGAAGAAAAACCCACATGGGGAGAAATACAGAAGCCGCGAGAGACTAGAAGAGTAGCTCCTAAACGGTTCCAAGATCCAGGAAGCTTGTTTGCAGGCGTGGGGCGCGAGGCCGGAAGACTTCCCCCCACGCCTTTGCTATTTAGGCCACCCGTTTAGGAACAAGGAGAGTCAGATGATGGCAAAGCTGAGCACCTCTCTCATGCTCGGTCTTTCGATGGGTTTGCTGGCGGTTTCCGGGGCACGGGCTGACACAGTGACAGGCGGTCAAATCACGGCCTGGAATCCGAATTACCTGAATGGATATTCGTCTTACATCCCGGGAC
>CAXUCT010000007.1:18043-26419 GCA_964249415.1 uncultured Bryobacteraceae bacterium
TCCCGGGACTTTACTACTGGAACAACGGTTCGGGCGATGGAACGCAGGCCAATATCGGCTGGTGCATGATCGGCGGCGGGGCATGCAGCATGCGGAGCGCTCCTGGGCCAATTCCCTTCTACTCGGTCAGCTTTACTGCGCCTTCGACGTTTTACTTCACGTCCTCCGGGCACCCTGCTACGCTCATTCTGCAAACCAGCGCGACCGATCAAAAAGGCGTAGGAAATCCGTATGACGTGTTCGGCTATTACCTCGCGGATCAGAACGGTGCGCCGATTGCCGGAAGCGGACAGGATCTATTTGTCAGCAACGATCCAAACGGAACAAATCATACGCTGAACCTTGCTGCCGGGCAGCGATATGGATTTTACATAGAGAATATACAGGGTCCTAATACGCCGTTTCAAACTACTTACTGGTATTCAATGAATGCTTCCTCGAACGTGGCAAACGGCTCCATGCCGGCGGATCCGGTGCAGCATTTTTCGGTTTTCCAGACCGGGGCCAGCTTCTACGTCGGGGCGAATGATGCGGATGCCTGCCTGAATTCCTTTCAACCCGGGACAAGTCCTTGTATTCCGGCGAGCCAATTCGATTACAACGACATGATCGTGCAGCTGAATACCGGGACCCCCGAGCCCGGGACGTCTGCGCTGCTAGGCAGCGGGTTAGTGTTGGCGGCTGCGCTGGCAATGCGCCGAGCTAGTCGCTAGAAGAGAACTACTGAAGTCTTCGCCCCCGTCAGGCATAGCGTCACAAACTGCGCTAAACTGAAATTCCCTCCTGTTTTCCCAATGATTTCAGTTAGCAATGTCAGTATGCGCTACGGCGGCAAGATCTTGTTTGAGGACGTCGCGACTAGCTTTTTGCCAGGCCGGCGCTACGGTCTAACGGGGCCGAACGGCGCCGGGAAATCGACGTTTATGAAGCTCCTTTCAGGCGAGTTAGAACCTCAAAAGGGCACCGTCGTCCGTCCCAAAAAGCTGGGTATCCTGCGGCAGGATCAGTTCGCATTTGACCAGTACCGGGTGGTTGACACAGTTATCATGGGCAACTTGCCGTTGTGGAAGGCGCTTGAAGAACGCGAAGTGCTCTACAACAAGCCCGAACTAACCGATCAAGACGGCATGCGGCTAGGAGAATTGGAGGGCGTGGTATCGGAAGAAGACGGGTATACAGCCGAAAGCGACGCCGCTGTTCTGCTAGACGGCTTGGATATAGCGGAGCCGTTGCATAACCGGCAAATGGGCGAATTACAGGGCGGCCAGAAAGTGCGCGTGCTTCTTGCTCAGGCGCTGTACGGCAATCCGGCGGCGCTACTGCTGGATGAGCCGACGAACTATCTTGATCTCGAGTCGATTCACTGGTTGCAGAACTTCCTCACGCACTATAACGGCACACTGATTGCGATCTCTCACGACCGCCACTTTCTGAACAGCGTGACCACACATACGGCTGACATCGATTACCAGACCATCATTACGTATACGGGTGGATATGACGACATGGTGCTGCAGAAGATGCAGGTTCGTACGCGCATCGAGTCGGAGAACGCGCAACGCGAAAAGAAGATCGCTCAATTGAACGAGTTCATTGCGCGGTTTTCGGCCGGCACGCGCGCCAGCCAAGTGACTTCGCGCAAGAAGGAAGTGGAGCGGCTCCAAACCACTGATCTGGCGCGTTCCAATATTCAGCGGCCGTTCATCCGTTTCGAGATGAAGCGTCCGTCGGGCCGGCACGCGCTGGAGTTCAAGCACGTAAGCAAGGGGTACGGCGATACCGAAGTGATCAGGAACTTTTCGGCTTCTCTTCAGCGCGGCGAGAAGGTGGCGTTAATGGGCCGGAATGGCGCTGGAAAGACGACCCTGTTGAAAGCGCTATTGGCCAACGCGCCAGGCGTGGACGATCCCGATGTGGGCCTGGATTCGGGTACAGTTACTTGGGGGCATGAAGCGCAGATTGGTTATTTCGCTCAGGATCACCGGGGTAGCATCCGCGGCGGCACGACGGTAGAAGAGTGGCTGCACGACTTTGATCCACAGGCGGCAAAGGAAGAGATCCGCGGCTTACTGGGCCAGATGCTGTTCCGCGGCGAAGAGGGTTTAAAACCGACCGACGCGTTGTCGGGCGGCGAAGCGGCGCGGCTGATCTTTTGCAAGCTGATGCTGCAAAAACCGAACGTGCTGGTGTTTGACGAGCCAACCAACCATCTGGATCTGGAGTCTATCAACGCGCTGAACATCGCATTGCAGAAGTTCGAAGGGACAGTTCTACTTGTCACGCATGACGAGGATCTGGTGGATGAAGTGGCAACGCGGGTGTGGCGTTTTGACGGAGGCGCCGTGGAAGATTTCCTGGGCTCCTACGAGGAGTATTCGGGCGTAGCGGCGAAGTAGAGCTTCTAGCGGGGTGCTAAAAACGTACTTTGGGACCACTCCCTCACGGTCGTGGCTCGGCAAGGGTCGTGGTTCTGAGCACCTCTTCTAGGACGGATGAGTCAGGATTCTGAGCGCGGCGTAGAAAATGACCAGCATGCCGAAAAATAAAAGAAGCTCCATCTTTCGGCGCTGCCTTCGCTTGCGGGCAGCACGACGTTCTCCGTGGCTTTGGTGCCGCGGGGAGTAAGGATCGTCCCCTGAAGCGCGCTCCATGGGCGAAAGGGGTCGGTAGAAAGACTTAGCGCAATCGCGGCAGCGATATCGTTGCAGGCCGCGCCAGCGCTTAATGAAGCCGAAGATGGTCTTTTTCCGGGAGCGGCGTACATCCTCGCTGCCGCAAACTGGACAAGTTAACAATGTCCGAAGCCGCCTTTCCAATCAGTTCCAGCGCACACCTCGCGTATGCGCGTTCGTTATTCTCTTCGTAAGTTTCTCATTGTTCTTGCAAAGAAACTGAGCGTAGGGTGAGAGATCCGTCCGCGCTAAGCTTCCCAGGAGGCCGGGAGTACTCAAGCGTCAAGAGCGCGGTATCAGCCATGGGGGGCGATTGAAAATTCCAGTTCCCGCCCGGCGCACTCAGGACGTCACCGCCAGCCAAGTCGATGGCGGTATTTGCCTGGACAGGATGAAGGTGCCAGGAGATGCCGGTGGGGGGTTCCATGCCTTGAGCGGCGGCTAGCCAATGAAGGCGGTAAGAGCGACCGCGTGCAAGAGGAACGTATTGTTGCAGGAGCATGCAGTGTTCGGGCTCGTCGCCTGAGAGTGTGAGGCGGAGGCATCCCTCCTTCGTGGATTGTTCGAGGCTCACCGCTTCATTGGCCGACGGGACCCAATCAAAACCATGGCGCAGGAAAGCGCCGGCAAATTGACCGTTGCTGAGGGGGGATGCAGCGGTGGGAACAGGGAGGTGTATCCAGCCCGCAGCTGCCAGAGTTCGCCAGATGTCCAAAGCTGGTTGCAGTTGCCCGGCGGCTAAAATACGGTCTTCTTCGGGCAGAATTTGGTCGTCACGTCCCAGGTCGGAAGGATGGCGGGTTCCCGTGAGGGCCACCAGCCGCTTGACGACCGGAGGAATGGGCGCGAACTGGCCGGTACGGCTTAGAAACGAAGTGTATTGAAGCAAGACCGTCACTTTGTCAGGCACGGCGTCCGCAATGCGCTGAGCATCTTGACTAATAAGCCACATCTGCGTAAATAGGGGATCCGCCTGATAGGGTGAGATCTCTAGACACGCTTTAGCCCAGGCGAAGAACTTGTCAGGTTGTTCGTGCCGGAAGTAGAAATTTGCAAGCGTCCACTTCGGCAAGAACATATGGTTTACACGAGCGGCCGCAAGGTAATACTGCTCCGCGGCAGGGAGATCGCGTCGTTGCATTTCAGCTGCCAGCCCGAGCTGAATGTCCGATCCGAAATCGAACGGGTTCAGCTTGAGGGCGCGCTGCAGCAGGGCTTCTTTTTGCGGGGCCTGCCAAGCAGCCAGACGTGCAACATAGCTGGCGTTATAGGGAACAAGATCAACGGCTGCGGGCACGGAGGTAGCCGTATCCTGTTCGAACAGAAATGACGCACGCGCGAAGATGGTGGACCAGTACGCACCGGCTAAGGCGGCGGCTACGAGCAGGTAGCGGAGTGTAGAGAGAGCAAAGGAAGTCACAACAAGGCCAACAGAACCACTGCTTGCGCTTCACAGGAGCGGCCTTCCCCGACCGGCCCGACTTTTTCGGCAGTTTTGAACTTGACGCTGACAAACATGATGGGCAGGCTCAATGCCTGGGCCAAGCTTTCACGAATAATAAGGCGATAGTCCTTGAGCTTTGGACGTTCGAGAACGATTGTGGAGTCTACGTTAGCCAACCGGTAACCCTCGCCGGCGGCTAATTTGACGGCGTGTTGGAGAAACCGGCTGCTATTGGCGCCCTTCCACTCGGGCGCGGTGTCGGGAAAGTGCATGCCGATGTCGCCCAGCGCCAAGGCGCCAAGAACAGCGTCCGTGACCGCATGAAAGAGCACGTCGGCGTCCGAATGGCCAGCGAGACCGAGCTCAAAAGGCACGTGAACACCGCCTAAGATCAATGGCCGGCCCGGCTCCAGGCGGTGAGTATCCCAGCCGAGGCCGATGCGGAGTGGCGGAGGAAGCGCGGCTGCCATGCTCAAGAAAGTTCGAGAGCCGGGCTCTCGAACGTCAGGTACAGGCGGGCCAGATCCATGTCGCTGGGTTTGGTGATCTTGATGTTGCGGTCGGTCCCGAGAACCACGGAAACTTCCACCTGCTCCAGACGCTCGACGAGCGAGGATTCGTCAGTTCCGATAAAAAGATCCTGGCGCGCCTTTTCAAAGGCGTCGCGCAGAAGGTTAAGGCGGAAGACCTGCGGTGTTTGAGTCAGGATGAGCCGCTCACGGGGCAGCGTGGCGCGCACCTTGTTGCGATGGACCTGTTTGACTGTGTCGACGGGCACAATACCGACGATGGCAGCACCCGTCTCGCCCGCCTCGCGAATCACTTTTTCGATGACATCGCGTTCGACGAATGGGCGGACGGCATCGTGTACAGCGACAAGTTCCGTGTCGTTGCTGACCGATGCGAGAGCGTTTTCAACAGACTGCTGACGCGTTTCCCCGCCTGCTACCGTTCGAACGGTGTCGCTCAGGCCCTGGGTTCGAAATAGTTCGTCGGCCCACGGCATGTCGTCCTGGCGCAGCGCGACCACGATCTCCGTTACAGAGGGCGAACTGACAAACTTGCGAATGGTGTGGATCAGAATAGGGGAACCGCTGAGGAGCATGAACTGCTTGCGGCTGATGCCTGCTTTTTCCGGCGCACTGCGGCCCATACGCGTTCCCAATCCGGCCGCCGGTATGATGACAGACACTTTCATGAAATTAGGATTCGGGAAATGAGCGGTTACCGCTCGGAGGAAACCCGAAGTTACATGATAAAGGAAGGCGCGACGTCCAAACGGTTGGAAGAGTTCTAAGGAGCGTTGTCTTACCCATTTACGGGCAGCCGCTCCAGGAAATCCCGCAAATCGGACAAGTGGCCGGTGACGGCGTCACCATCTGCAACTTTCGCTGAACTCTCCAGCGCCGCCGCTAAGTTTGTGAGCTCGGGGAAACCATAAGAACCGCCCGTGCCCTTTATGTTGTGCGCCATGCTTCGAATGCGGTCGAAGCCATGCGAGGCAAGCAGGCTGGCCATTTCGCCCGCATACTGCTTTACCACTCTCACGTATTCCGGGATCAGTTCCTTCAACTCATCCGGCATATCTGTTTCGTCCGCGGCAATCTGCTGGTGAGGTTTTGCGTTGGCGTGTGGGGGAGGTGGTGACGACCGCAGGGCGACCCCGTTCAAGAGGTCTAACAGCAGATGAAGCAATACAGATTGCTTGACGGGTTTCAGGGTCGCGGCAGCTACCGCCGGTTCCCGCTCATCAGCACTCGCCCGGGCAGGCTCAGATGTGAGCAAGAGAATGGGGACGCCCGGTGCGCCTCTCTGTACCAGATCCGGCGCGGTAGCCCGGTCAGCGGCCGGCATGGAGTCATCGAGTATCGCTACGGAGATCGTTCGATGGTCGGCGCTCATCAGTGACAAGGTGGAAAACGCCTCCGCGGGTGAGCTGAATGAGCGGGTCTCCGCCCCCCAGGAATGCAACATCTCGTCGAGCACCAGACGCTGAGTGGCGTTACCACTGATCACCAAAACGCGCCGGCCGCACAGTTCCGCAGGGTGATGGGGGATGCTCGGCCCGGCGCAAACTCCCAAGCCGAACGCCACGGAAAAGTTGAACGTGCTGCCTTTGCCCGGCGCGCTCGCCGCAGACAAGCGGCCGCCCATATGGTCAAGTAGCCGGGCACTCAGCAGTAAACCGAGGCCCGTGCCTCTGAATTTCCTGGTGATTGAGTCGACTGGATTGAGAGCTTCAAAAATACTTTCGAGCTTCTCTTCCCCAATTCCTACGCCGGTGTCCAAAACCGCAAAATCGATCCTGCCGGGCTCGCCCGGCACGTGGTTGCGAACCGCGAGCACCACCTCGCCTGTTTCCGTGAACTTTAACGCATTCCCAAGAAGATTCAGTAGAATCTGCGTGAGCCGGCCCGGATCGCCGGCCAGTTCCGTTCTCGTCCCCGGCTGGATACGGGACAACAGCACCAGCCCTTTGGCTCGCGCTTGAGGGGCAACGAGATCGATCACTTGATCTACAACGGATTCAAGATTAAAGTCCAATGACTCCAGTTGTAGGCAGCCTGACTCAACTTTGGCCAGGTCAAGCAGGCCGTCTATCAGGAACAGTAAATTCGCGCCCGCGCTTCGCAGCACTTCCACGTACTGCCTCTGCTCGCTATCGAGGTTTGTTTCCGACAACCGTTCCGCCATTCCGAGGATGGCGTTCATCGGCGTGCGAATCTCCTGGCTCATATTCACGAGAAAGTCCGTCTTTGCCATGGCAGATTGTGATTAGAATCCAGCCCCTAGGAAGCCGGGCAGCGGCAAGGTTCGAGCCGAGTGCTCGCAATGCAGTCCCTACGTTCTCTATCGCTTGAGAGCGCTGGTTTGATGATCTAGGAGTGTTCCGGAGCTCCCAGGAGAGAGTTACCCGGGGATTCTTAATTCCAGGCGTGCGAAAAGGCCGAACTTTATAGCAACTATGCCGGAGAATACGGTCCACTCTGATCGATAAAGTAAGTGTGGCGAAAGCACAGCGCTAAGCCCATGGGAGGCGGCATCTAGCCACATTGCTCGCACCCTGGGTACTCCAGCTTTGTAAACCAGATTTGTGGAGTTCAAGGATAACTATGGATGTACTAATCGTCGATGATTCGGCCGCTATCCGGAAAATCTTACAACGTGTTCTGCGGCAAGCCGAGGTAGAGTTGGGATCTGTTCACGAGGCGGGTGACGGGGTAGAAGCATTAGAGATGCTTCGGAGCCACAAAGTCCAACTGATTCTTTCCGATATCAACATGCCGAATATGGACGGTATCGAGCTTCTCGGCAAGCTGAAGAGCGATGATGCACTCAAGACCGTTCCGGTGATCATGGTCAGCACCGAAGGTAGCCAGCAAAAAGTTATGGATGCGGTGCAGTTAGGGGCATCCGGCTATGTGAAAAAGCCGTTCACTGCCGACCAGATCAAAGAGAAATTAAAAGGCCTGGTCTAAGCAGATCAAGCAGCCTACTGCCGGGCAGAAGCAGCTTGCGGAGCACTTGCGTTGGATCTTAGCGCCTTAATTATCGATGATTCTCCGGTGATGCGGCAGTTTATTTGCCGTTCCTTGAACTTGTCTGGACTCCCCTTCACAGGATGCCTAGAGGCGAGCAATGGTAAAGAAGCGCTTGAAGTGCTGCGCGAACGCCACATCGACATCATTCTGTGCGACGTGAACATGCCGCATATGGATGGAGAACAACTGCTCGAGCAGATCGAACAAGACCCGCAACTGCGATCTATTCCTATTCTTGTCGTTTCCTCTGACGCGACCGCGCCGCGTGTTCAGCGCATGCTCGGTCTGGGCGCGCAAGGCTATCTGCTGAAGCCGTTTTCACCAGAGCTGCTGCGATCGGAAGTTCTTCGAGTTCTTCCGCAAGGGTAGCGGCTCTATCGGCACGCCGGCCGGACTACTCGTTTACATACTCAATCTGAAATCCGCGTTTCCGTCCTGTTGACACAATCTGGCCTGAATACTTGCGCCTGCCGTTTACAAAGAGGTCTACCGGTTTTCCCACCGGAAAATCGAACATCACAATGTCGTTCACCTTCACGTCTACCAGGTCCTGCATCCGCATGACCGGCCCGACAAGGCGCCCTTCCAGGTCTACTAGGGACGTTCGGATCAAGTTAAAGATGCGATTGTGATCCTGGTTGCTCGACTCGCGGCTCCGCATAATCCATTGCTGGTTGAACTTGTCTCGCAGTGCTTTGACCACCATGGATGGAATGCC
>CAXUCT010000007.1:26429-26958 GCA_964249415.1 uncultured Bryobacteraceae bacterium
ATCATGCCCGTGGTGTCGCCCACGCGCACTTCCATGCTGATGGCTACCACGGCCTCGTTCGGGGACAGGATCTGCAGAATCTGCGGTTCGGTCTCGTGGCTTTCGATCGAGAAATCGATGGCCGTGACCGAACTCCAGGCTTGTTTTAGATCGTTCAGTACGATGCGAAACAATCCATTAAGTATGGTCTGCTCGATCTCCGTTACCTTCCGGGTCACCTTGGGGCCCGCTTTCCCGGCACCCCCCATGAGGCGTTCGAGAATGGGAAAGACCAGCGACGGGTTCATCTCTAGCACTCCACTGCCTTCGTAGGGCCGCATGCCGAGGCTCACGATGCAACTCGGAGTGGGAAAGCACTGGGAAAATTCGACAAACGGCAGCTGCTCGACCGAGATCAGGTTCACGCTGACATAAGCACGGAGGTAGGCAGACAAGCTGGACGCCAGTTTTCCGGCGAAGTTCTCATGTAGGACATGGACGGCGCGAATCTGATCTTTGGCGATGCGATCCGGACGCCGGAAGTCGTAGC
>CAXUCT010000008.1:0-4858 GCA_964249415.1 uncultured Bryobacteraceae bacterium
GGCTAACGGCATCGACACGGATAAGCTGCAGGCGAAAATGCCTCGCGAAGGATGGTTTCACCATCAGTGGAGCGCGCTGAGAAGGCGTGTTCTCAAGCAGGACTAAATCTCTTCAATTTTCCCTGCCACCTCTACTCTGTCCATCGCCAGGAACTGTTTTACGTGAGGATCCGTCGAGTTCTCCCCCTCTGAAACAGGACCGAAGTAGATGGCTTCACCCTTATACAGGAAGACCACGGAATCCGCCACTTTTCGCATCAAGTCCAGATCATGGGTAACCACAATCGCGGTGAGACCCAACTGCTGTTTCAGGCGCAGCATCAGATTGCCGACATCGTCGGACATGATCGGGTCCACCATGGTCGTGGGCTCATCGTAAAGGATGCACTCCGGCTGGGCTGCTAGCGCCCGGGCAATGGCGACAGCGCGCTTATAACCGGTCGACAAATCCCCTGGATACGAATCCTTAAATTCGCCAAGATCTACCATCTTGAGCAGACCATTCACAACGTCTTCTTTGTTTTGCTCGTTGTAATCGTCGCGCAGCTCGAGGGAAAAGAGAATGTTCTCCGCTACAGTCAGCGAATCAAACAGCGCACCGGATTGAAATACCATGGTGACCTTTCTTCGAATAGGCCGCAGCTGTTCTTCCGGCAAATTTGTGATGTCGGTGTGCGAAACGATTACCTCTCCCTTGTCGGCCCTGAGAAATCCCATGATAAGGCTGAGCGTGACAGACTTTCCCACGCCGCTTCGGCCGATGATGGCGAGCGTTTTGCCGGCATCCACGTAGAAGCTAACATCCACCAGCACGGGATGGTCAAAGCTCTTGCTTACGTCTCGAAATTCGATGTAGTGCGAAGGTCCGTCAGTTGGCATTCGATACGCCGTCCGGTGCTCCTTCCATTGAAAGCTCTCGCTCGCGCCACGCACTCCACTCTTGAGGAGTGTTTACGTTCCAGATAAGTCCGTCGACATTGAAAAGTTCGGCGCGTAATTCATCGATGATGTCCATCAAGCGCAATCGCCTCGCATCGAGAGCTTGCTGAATCACAGGCAAACAGACGCTGCGGTACACCGCGCAAAGAGGATGAATTGCGCCAGACCTATCGCGCGTGACGATACACGGGGCTGTCACGCTTTCCGCTTGCCGCAGCAGGTCGCGGAGCATGCCAGCTTCCAAGCCAGGCATGTCGCAAGCCACAATCAGATTCAAGTCGCCGCGTCCACTACCGAGCGCGGCTTCCACCCCCCCTAACGGGCCCAGATCCGGTCGTAGATCGGCAATGCAGTCTAAGCCTAAGCTACTGTAGCGCTCCGGCTTTCCTACTAGGGCTACACTGCCGGCAGCCCTGGCCACCTTCGCCGCTACATCTGCCACAAAAGTAAGGGAGCCTGCGGGAAGAAGCGCCTTATCCTGCCCCATGCGCGTGCTAAGTCCCCCGGCAAGCACGAACCCCGCCGCGTGCATGCCAAATAGTAGCACCGGGGCACCCGTTTTCTAGCTATAATGCGATCAAACAAAGCTCGTCGATTTCGTTATGTATTTGGGTAGGCTGAGTAGGCGTCCCTAGGACGCGAGGCTCTCAGCCGCTACGACGGGCGGCTGGTCCGGACATCAGGGTCCACTTGCTCCGGTTCAATTGCAAGCGCGGTTTTTGCAAATGTTTCGCCTCCCCCGAATCGCACCGTTTGCGGCCCTGCTCCTGACGCAAACTTTGCTCAACAGCCCGGCCACCGCGCAAACAGCGGCCCATATAGAGGCGGTGCGCTTCTGGTCATTCGGAGACGTCACACGCATTGCAGTACAGACCCAGGGCTCCTACAGGGTTGTATCGGACCAGGTAGATAGGCCTGCGCGCGTCTATTTTGATCTGATTGGCTTACGTCCGCCCTCCTCGCCTCACCGGGGCGTGCAAACCATTGCCGTCAGCGACCGGCGGGTCAAGCAAATTCGAGTGGCGGAGGTCAGTCCAGGGAAGACGCGACTCGTCTTCGATCTGGAAGGGCCGGCGGAGGTCGCTTCCTCTCAGCTCGTCAATCCGGACCGGCTGATGATTGAGATTTGTCCTAAAGGTAGCGCTGTCCCGGCCCTATCCGCTACCAGGGGGACCGCGAGTTCTCCATCTATACCCGTCACTTCGATCCCTGATACCCCTAGTTTGAGCTCCACACTGCCGCCGGATTCTGCCGCCCGCGTAGCAGCCAGTACTTTTCCGTCCGGGACAACCAGAGCCGTATCCGCGCCGCGCCGCACCGATCGTCCTCTATCCACTTCACGCGTCACCACCATTCAGACGGCCGACGGATTAGTGGTCCAGCAAGTTTATACAGCCCCGAAACCGGTCATACCCCCAACTACATCGCCGGCCACTTCGATCGCTTCGGGCACGAGCTCGCCTGAACCTTATCCCGCCTCTTCAGGCACCGTGATGCCTCCAGCCGCTTCCGCGCCAACTGTCACATCCAGCAAGGTAGTCGGTATCGCTGCCCCGGCGAAGAAAGACAGTGCAGGCGACCGCTCGTTGGTGCGTGTCTTCGGTTTGAAGATGGGCAAGGTGGTGATTGACGCAGGCCACGGCGGTCACGACACAGGCACCATTGGGTCCAACGGCCTGATGGAGAAAGATCTGGTCTTGGATGTGGCGTTGCGATTAGGCGCGCTCATCACGCAGCAACTCGGCGCGCAAGTGGTCTACACGCGTTCCGACGATACGTTCATCCCGCTCGAACAACGCACGAAGATTGCTAACAATGAAAAGGCGGATCTCTTCATCTCTGTTCACGCAAATTCTTCTCCTGAGCCAAGCGCCAGCGGCGTGGAAACTTACTTCTTCAACCTGACTTCGGACAAGAGCGGGTTAGATCTTGCCACTCGCGAGAACGCTACATCAACAAGCGCTATTTCCGATCTCAACGACCTGCTCCACCGGGCCGTGTTGCAGGCCAAGTTGGAAGAGTCGCGGGAGTTTGCCCAAAGCGTGCAAACGTCGCTGTGGGCATGCTCAGTGAAGATGGACAGCCACTCGCGCGATCGTGGCGTGCGCCAGGCGCCCTTCGTCGTCCTGATTGGCGCGACCATGCCTTCTATCCTGGCTGAAATCGGATTTGTCTCCAATCCGCACGACGAGAAACTGCTAGGCCGCAGCGAGGAACGCGAACGCATTGCGGAGGCTCTCTTCAAAGGCGTCTCTCAGTACGCCAGCACGTTAAGTCATCAGCAAATTGCGGGCTCCGGTACTCGATAGCCTCTTATCCGTCTGGCTGCTGTCCGTTACGCGGGCGGGCAATACCCCGCTTACTCCGCCGCACAAACTCCACTAGATGACGAGTGTGCTCCGACAGTATTTCCGTTTCAATGCGCGTGAGAGCTTCTTCCAGCTTGAGGCCTTCGTTATACAAAAGGCGATAGGCGCGTTTCAGCAATCGCAGATCTGCAAGCGAAAAGCCGGCGCGCTTCAGTCCTACCGTATTTAAGCCCTGCGGCGCGGCGTTGAAGGCGGAGTATAGAAAGAACGGCGGCAGGTCGCTATTCACCCTGGTGTTTCCGCCCACCATCGCCAAACGTCCAATCTTGGAATGCTGGTGAACCACCACGCCGCCGGAGAGGAAGGCTTGGTCTTCCACTTCCACATAGCCCGCCACCAGAGCGCAACTTGCCACCACAATGTGATTTCCCAGCAAGCAGTTATGCGCAATGTGGCCAGAGGTCATGATGTAGTTTCCGTTTCCGATGCGCGTCTCCGATTCAGGCTGCGTGCCGCGCGAGATGGTGTAGTGCTCGCGAATCTTGTTGCGGTTTCCGATGGCAAGGTAGCTGCGTTCACCGCGAAAGTTTTTGTCCAGTGGATCTGTGCCCAGCACCGTCCCGGCCGAGATCTCGTTTTCATCGCCCATCGTCGTCCAGCGCTTCACGTAGACGTAAGGTTCTAAAACGCAGCCGGAGCCGATGGCAACGTCTGATTCCACAACGCAAAATTCACCAATGCGACTGCCCGGACCGACCGTGGCATCAGGGTGAACGCGGGCCGTAGGCGCGACATAGGCTGACGGATCAACGGCCATAAATGTTAAGTATGGGGGATGTCTGCTCTTACCGTTGCGCAACTCGCCGAACTCTGCAGTGGTGAGGTGGAGGGTGATGGCGAAAGGATCATTACCGGCGCAAATGCATTGGAGAACGCGACGCCATCCGATCTCTCATTTGTGGCAAACCAAAGGTTTATCGAGAGCGCGTTTTCGTCCCGAGCCGGGTGCCTGATCGTACCGGTATCTTTCGAAAAGCCCGCAGGGTCGTCCTGGGCCTTGATTCGCGTCCAAGATCCACGAACGGCGTTTGTCCGCGCTTTAACCGCGCTCTATCCCAATGCGCGTCCTCCTGGTTCCACCCACAGCACGGCCATCATCTCCTCGACCGCGAAAATTGCTACCGGCTGCTTCATCGGACCATACGTCACGATCGGCGACGAAGCGGCTATTGGTGAAGGCTGCTCCATCGGCAATGGATGCGTGATCGGGGATCGAGTTTCCCTCGGCGCAGGCAGTACGTTGCACGCCAACGTCACCGTGTACGCAGGCGTACGGATCGGCGCGAACGTGATTCTGCACTCCGGCTGCGTGCTGGGCGCGGATGGTTTTGGTTTCACGTTTAATGGGGACCACTATGAGAAGTTCCCGCAAGTGGGCACGGTGGAAATCGAAGACGACGTCGAGATCGGCGCCAACTCCTGTGTAGACCGCGCCGCTCTGGGCGTGACACGGATTGGCCAAGGCACGAAACTAGACAACCTGGTTCACGTCGCGCATAACTGCACGGTAGGACGCCACGTCGTGGTGGCGGCGCAGACCGGTTTTTCAG
>CAXUCT010000008.1:4868-8809 GCA_964249415.1 uncultured Bryobacteraceae bacterium
GCAGCGTCACCGTTGGCGATTTCGCCGTTATTGGCGGTCAAGCAGGTATCGGCGAGAAGGCCAAAATAGAAGCCAAGGCGATGGTGGGCGGCAAGGCCGGCGTGCTGACGTCGCAGAAAATCGCCGCTGGAGAGCCCGTTTGGGGCATTCCCGCGCGTCCTCTTCGACAGCATCTGAAGGGTTTGGCGCACGTCGCGCGACTGCCGCAACTGCGCCACGAAATTAGTGAGTTGAAGCGCAAGATTGCGGCAATCGAGGAACGCAAATAATAGGAGTGTTGAAGTTTAAGACGAGACGGCTGCTAACGCCAAAGTTGCATCATAGGCGCACACACGTTCCAAGATAGTGTTGGCTTGGGCCACCATGGCCTGAATGCGCCGCAGGTGCGTACAGGCGCTATCGTCGCCGGAGGTGAGTTCCAGGTAATAGGCGAGGGCTTCAATCACGCCTAGCGGCTGCCGTAGCTCATGCGCAAGATCATTGAGGGCTGCAGAGCTAACGTCTGCAAGTGGACCGCTCCTCATATCGCCGCGACCGGGGGATACTTCCGGGCGCGCCAGGGAAAACTGTGAAACAAATTGGCTCATGCGATTGGTGGCTCCCCGAAAAAAGCAAGTCAGGGAAAAACCGGGACGGTCTGATTTTGCCTAGGATTTGATGACGAGTCAATAGACTTTTCGATAAAAACTAGAAGTACTTTTTGGGCTGCTGAAAGGGAACGAGTTACAGTGCGCCCCCGTGTGATATTCTCAGGACGTAAACCTTGGCCTGTGGGCCTGTGGCGCAGTTGGGAGCGCGCTTCCATGGCATGGAAGAGGTCGACGGTTCGAACCCGTCCAGGTCCACCACAATTACTTACAAGTCGATTCAAGACCTGACTGAGCCTTCCATGCAGAACGCAAGGATAGCAGCGCTCAAACTCCTCAGAAGAGCTATAGCAAACGAAAAGGCGGAGTTCCGCAACGGACAATGGGAGGCCATTTCCGCACTGGTTCAACGAAGGTCCAGGCTCCTAGTCGTTCAGCGGACGGGCTGGGGCAAAAGCATTATCTACTTTCTCGCTACTAAATTGCTTCGCGACGGGGGAGCAGGCTGTACCATTCTCATTTCGCCCCTTCTATCCCTGATGAGGAACCAGATCGCAGCCGCTCAAAACATCGGTTTGAGAGCAGAAACGATCAACTCTACCAATGAATCAGATTGGCCGCGGATTGAAGAGCGACTGCAGCGAAACGAGCTTGACGTGCTTTTGATTTCCCCAGAGCGACTGGCTAATGAAGATTTCGTCAGTGGGTGCTGGTTTCCCGTCGCCGACCGGCTGGGCCTCTTTGTTGTTGATGAGGCCCATTGCATCTCCGACTGGGGCCACGACTTTCGTCCGGACTATCGAAGGATCGTGAGGATACTGCGAGCGCTCCCCCGAAATATTCCCGTGCTGGCCACCACTGCGACTGCCAACGAGCGGGTCGTCAAAGACATCGTCGAACAGCTCGGACCGAACCTAGAGGTCCAGCGTGGCCCTTTGACGCGGCCGAGCCTCCGTCTTCAGAATATCTACCTTCGTTCGCAAGCGGAGCGCATGGGGTGGCTGGCAAATGTCGTTCCACATCTGCCCGGAAGCGGCATCATCTACACGCTTACGGTGCGCGACTCCGAGCAGCTGGCGGAGTGGCTCAAATCTCGTGGCATCGAGGCCGAGCCCTATCACAGCAGCATAGAAACGGAGACGCGAGAAAACCTTGAGAATCGTCTGCTCAATAACCAAGTCAAAGCGTTAGTGGCTACGGTCGCTCTCGGAATGGGGTTCGATAAACCAGATCTTGGGTTCGTTATACACTTCCAGCGGCCCGCCTCCGTCGTTCACTATTACCAGCAGGTAGGACGGGCTGGGCGTGCTATTGATGATGCTTATGGCGTTCTGCTGAACGGGGAAGAAGATGACGAGATTGCTGAGTACTTTATCCGTACTGCATTTCCAACCCCGCAAGACGTAGACTATCTCCTGACGGCAATGCGAGTGGCCCAGGGCGCATTGTCGCTCTCCGCGCTCCAACAGCATGTTAATTTACCGAAAGGAAAGATCGAAAAGATTCTGAAGTTCCTGCTGCTCGAATCGCCGGCGCCCATTCAAAAGATCGCCGACGCCTATGTTCTGAATCCAGTGCGATGGCAGATGCCCGTAGATCGCATCGAACACCTCACATATCTGCGCCAGCAAGAGCAGGAACAGATGAAAGTCTACATGGCAAGTCAGGACTGCCTAATGCAATTCCTTGCCGAGGAACTGGACGATCCAAACGCTGCGCCTTGCGGCAAATGTGTAAGCTGCCGGGGTGAACTCCTGCCGGAAGGCTATCCGGCCGATCTTGCTCAGGCGGCAACGCAGTTCCTTGATCGTCTGGAGAATTCAATTCAGCCACGAAAGAGGTGGCCAGAGGGCCTGCCGGCTCCGGAAGCAAGAGGAAGAATTGCGGCGGAGTACCAGGCGATGGAGGGACGCGCGCTGTGCCGATGGGGTGATCCTGGCTTCGGCGCGCTCGTACGGCGCGGCAAGCAGCAGGACCAGCATTTCGACGATCAGCTTCTGGACGCGGCTATCCGCTTGATTAGGCATCGCTGGAAACTACATCCAGCACCTCGCTGGATCACCTGCGTTCCGTCCAGGCGGCATCAAAACCTTGTTCCGGACTTCGCTCAGCGCCTCGCACGCAGATTGCAGCTTCCTTTCGTGAACTGCGTCCGTGAGGTTAGAGACACTGAGCCTCAGAAGACTCGGGCCAACAGCTTTCAGCAGGCTCAGAATGTATGGGGGGCATTCGCGGTGGATCATGCTGCGGTGAGGCCAGAGCCGGTGCTGCTCGTAGATGACGTAGTCGATTCGAAGTGGACCTTCACTGTGTTAGCCGTTCTTCTGCGAAAGGCGGCGAGTGGCCCGGTCTATCCATTTGCCTTGGCGGACAGTTCCTCGCAGAATAGTGATTAGGAGATTGATTTGGAGTTGACTCTGACGCCCGACACACAAGCGGTACTCCTCTTATGCGGGGAACTCGGCCGGCGGGCAGATAACGGCGGCTTAAAACCGCTCGGACAACGGCAGTACAACGCGCTCGCAACATGGCTGAAGGCCGAAGGCCTGCGGCCGCGCGATCTGCTGACTGCGGAAGGCCGGACTAGACTTGAGGGAATCCAGGCACCGGAGGTCAATCGGGATCGCGTCACGCCGCTATTGGAACGAGGCGGTGCTCTTGCCTTGGCCGTCGAGAAATGGGAAAGAGGTAGTCTCTGGGTCATCAGTCGAAGCGACCGTGCTTATCCAGAGCGCCTGAAACGGTATCTCGGCCCCTCAGCCCCGCCTCTGCTCTACGGCATCGGTTCCAAAGACCTGCTCAACCATGGAGGCTTGGCCGTTGTGGGGTCTCGCGACCGGTCTGAGGAAGACGCTGAGTTCGCGCGCCGCGTCGGTGAGCATTGCGCCAAGGAAGAGATCGCGCTGATATCAGGTGCGGCCAAAGGGATTGATCGGGATGCAATGTCTGGCGCTCTCGATGGCAGGGGTTGTGTTCTCGGAATTCTCGCGGAAGGTTTGGCTAAGACGGCTACTTCGGGCCAGTACCGGGAAGGTCTGGTGAGCGACCGCTTGACCCTGATTTCTCCCTACGATCCGGATTCAAGATGGTTCGCTTACACTGCGATGGAGCGCAACAAGCTTCTGTACGGTCTCAGTGATGCGGCGCTGGTGGTTGCTAGCTTAGCGGATTCCGGTGGCACATGGGCCGGGGCCATCGAAGCGCTTCATCACGGCAAGTTAAAAGTCTTCGTCAAATCCGTGGGCATTGTAGCTCCGGGAAATCCGAAACTGGAACTAAAAAGAGATGATTCAATAAACCATGAAACTTATGAACAGCTTATTGCAAAGCTCACCATCAGGGACGATAATCATA
>CAXUCT010000008.1:8819-18615 GCA_964249415.1 uncultured Bryobacteraceae bacterium
ATCTTAGGGCATTGTTCACATTTCCGGAGCAGAAGAATGGCCGTCTGCCCTTCGAAACAAGTAAGCTGCGATTTCCCGCGGAGCCGTCTAGCGGCTCTCAACCACCACAGCCCGCCCCAAGAGAATTTACTCGCGACGCCTATACTCTCGTGATCGATGAAATACTGTCTATTCTCAAAGAACCGCAGTCCGGCAATTGGCTCGCCAGCAAAATGAACGTTCGCAGCCCACAAATGAAGGACTGGTTAAACAGAGCGTTGCGCGAGGGCCGTATCAAAAAACAAAAGAAACCCGTCCGCTACATTGCGCTGGCTCCCGCGCTTTTCATGGCTGAAACAGGGTAAACGTTTAACAGCCAAGCTGGCGCTTGCAGCGCACACGCCGCAGCACAACATGGGCAGCGCTCCGGTCAATCCCTTTGCATAACTTACAAGGCATGAATCACAATTGCATGTAAGTTATGTACAGCATTTTGCACCGCGCCGCCGCTGGGGCTCTGCTCCTATTTATGTTTCTTCTTGCCGCCGGAGCATCTTTGCACGAATCTGCCGCGGTGGACGAGATTGCGCACGTTGGCGCAGGACTGAGCTATGTCCAAAAGCTCGATCTGCGGATGAACCAGGAACATCCGCCGCTCAGCAAAGTAATCGCCGGTATACCTCTCGCATTGCGCGGAACAAGCGCGGATTACAGCGGTCCAGCGTGGCGCGAGAGTGACAGCATCCAGTCTGGTTACCTGTTGCAGTGGGTCTTCGGGGATCTGGTCCAGGGGCGCTGGAACGACTGGCGCTCTACGCTGGCTTGGGCCCGCTTTCCCATGCTGTTGCTGACGCTGTGGCTGGGTCTGATGATCTATCGTTACGCGGTGCTGCTCTCCACCCCCACAGGCGGACTGCTGTGCCTAGCCCTTTACTGCACTACTCCGGCATTTCTAGTATTCGGACCATTGGTCATCACCGATGTTCCCGTCACGCTCTTTACTCTAATGTCCTTGTGGCAGCTGGGAGAGGTGTGGGCCAGCCCATCGCCTCGCACTTCGCTTCTGTTCGGCTGCGCGTTTGGCGCGGCCATGCTGTCGAAGTTCACCGGGCTTATTCTGTTCGCCGTAGTGATTGCACTCTTCGTCCAAACACGCTTTTGGCCAAGTGCCGGCGAACCCACGGACAGAGTGGAACGCAAGGCTTGGCGGCGGTTGCGTTGGCGCGCGGTGTGGAAAGGCGCGTTCTGGGCGCTCCTCATCGTGTATGTTTTCTATCTCGTTTTCTCTTGGAACCAGCCGGACAGCGCCCTCGATAAGATCGGCGGGGACACTTTTTGGATTCATGCATTGCGCCGTCTCCTGATGCCGATTTGGCTTTATGTGCGTGGCATTCTGTTGATGCTCTTTCTGGGGTCGAGGTCTACATTCCTCCTCGGATACGCTTACCGGCACGGCGTTCCTTTCTATTTCCCGGTTGTTTTTGTCTTGAAATCGCCGCTCGGCTACCTGCTGCTCCTGGTGATGGCGGCGGTGCTGTGGGCCGTGCTACGGCATAGGCGCGACATTTCGCTCATCAATCGAAATGTGCTTCCTCACTGGCGCGTACTGATGATCGGCTTCTTTGTATTTCTGGTGCTCTGCATCTTGAGCCAGCTCGACATTAGCATCCGGCATTTCACGATACCCATGGTATTGCTCCTCTTGATGCTGGCGCCGCTTCCGCGCATGCTCAGCCTATTTTCCGCGAGGCGGCGACCCCTTCAGCTTGTGACTGCGGCTTTGGTGGCAAGCTGTTTTTTTGCTGTGGTCCCCGCCTATCCGTACTTCTTTCCTTTCGTAAACAGCCTCGCGCTGGGACGCCCCGTTTACCAGTTAGTGAACGACTCGAACGTTGACTGGAACCAGACACTTCCAGAGGTGGAGCAATACACACGAGCGCATGGCTGGGCGGAGGTGAAGCTTGATTGGCTTGCACTGGCAGATCCGTCTGCCGTCGTACCGGAGGTACGGCCTTGGGACTGCCAGGCAGCCTCGCCTTCGGATGCGGGGCAATGGGTGGTCGTATCAGCCGTTATGATCTTAGAAAATCGTAACTGCGGATGGCTGGAGCGCTATCCGCATGAGCCGATTGCGCACGGCGGCATGTATGCGTTCCATTTGCCTGATCTGCTTCCGCCTGCCGGCGCAGCTGGCGGGCCGCCACTTCCTGTCGACCGCAAAGCGTTCTTTGGGACGCCATTCGATATTCGTTCCCTTATCGTTGACCTCGAGCGGCACCCGGAACGGATCGCACCCGCCATGAAGGAAATGGCTAAGAGATACAAGCAGCAAAGCACTAAGAAGTCACAGTAGAAGCGTGACGACCGCGCTCCTCACGCCCGCAGCGCGATCGACGAAGCCCAATCGGCTGGCAGCGTTCCCTCCGAAAGCAGCTTACCCTTTTCCAAATACCTGACAGTTTTGGCGAACTTCGCCGCATGTGGATCGTGCGTCACCATAATGATGGTCTTGCCGAACTCCCGATTCAAGCGCGTCAACATCGTCAGCACATCTTCCGCCGCCGCTGCGTCCAGGTTGCCGGTGGGCTCGTCGGCAAGAAGCAGATCCGGATCCGTGACAATCGCGCGCGCAATCGCTACGCGCTGTTCCTGGCCGCCTGATAATTGCTTGGGAAGGTGCTTTAACCGGTCGCCTAGGCCAACCAGCTTCAACGCCGTTTCCGCGTGTTCGTTGCGTTCTTTTTTGTTGAGCTTCGTTAGCTTCACCGGCAACTCCACGTTCTCCAAGGCGCTCAAAACCGGCAACAAGTTGAAGGATTGGAAGACGAATCCGATATGCTCGTTGCGCCAATGAGCAATCTGCTTGTCGTTCATCTGCCTCAGATTGGCGCCCAGCACTTCAATGTCGCCACCCGTTGCTTTGTCCATAGCTGCAATGAGGTGCAGGAGCGTAGACTTTCCGGATCCGGACGGTCCCATCAGCGCCACGAAGTCGCCTCGATGGATTTGAATATCTACTTCATCGAGCGCCGCCACGCGAAACTCATCGCGCACATATTCCTTGCTTAAACTTCGTGTCGTGACAACTGTCTCGCTCATTCGTCAGTCTCCTCCTTGCTACTTCGCTTGGACCTTTTCGCCGTCCTTCAAATTTGCTGGAGGGCCTAGGATCAGGTCTTCGCCTCCAATCAATCCACTCGCGATCAGCACGCCGCGCTCCGAATTTCCCGCTGTGGTCACGGGCCGTTTTCGCGCATGGTTGTCCACAACCACGAAGACGCTGCCGTTCTGCAGCGCGCCTTGCGGAATCACTACCAGGCGTTTCGGCGTAGCCCCCGTCGCTTCTGTTTTCACATCGTTCACGAAAGCGACAGTCGCGTTCATATCCGGCCGCAAGTATCCATCCGGATTCTGGACTTGCACTTTGACCTGAACTGTCGCTTTGGCACGATCCGCTTCCGGCGAAACCTGTTGCACCGCGCCCTGATACTTCCGGTCCGGGTACGCATCGGTTGTGACGATACCCTTCTGCTCCGCTCCCAGCTTTGGAAAATCATTTTGGCTGATATCGAGTTCCACTTGCAAATCGTTCAGATCCGCCATAGTAACTATGTATCCTTTGGCGCCTTTATCTCCGACGAATCCGGTACTGATGAACTCGCCCTTTTCTACGTTGCGATCTAAAATGGTGCCTGTGACCGGCGCTTTGATGACCGTGTTGTCCAGTTGGTTTTGAGCATAAGCAAGCGCTCCGCGCGCCTCCTCAATCTGCCCTCGGATCTGATCGATCTCCTCATGACGCGGGCCCAGAACGGACAAATCAAGAGTCCGTTGCAAACTGGCCACTTTCGCTTCCTGGCCGTCATACTTGGCTTGCGCGTCATCGAGCGACTGCTTCGCCAGCACGCCCCCGTCCACCAGCTGTTTGGTGCGATTGAAAGAGATCTTGGCATTGGCCGCGTCCGCTTTGGCTTCATCCACATCCGCTCGCGCCTTGGCCACTTCTTCCGGACGTGAACCGTGCTGCGCTTCCGCCAACTTCGCTTCTAAATTGGCCAGCTGCCCCTTTTGCTGCTGCACCTGAGCGCGGTATTCGTCATCTTCCAAACGCACCAATACCTGCCCGGCTTTTACGCGGTCTCCTTTGTCGACGCCGATCCAAGCCACGCGGCCGTTTACTTTCGATGCGACTTCAATCTTGTGCGCCGCGATGATGTAGCCGGTAGCGCTCAGCACTACCTGCTGTTCGCCGGACGAGGAAGCCGCCATGGGCGACGAAACTTGCACTACCTGCACGGGCACAGCCGCGTTCAACTTCTCATAACCGAGCACGGCACCCACTGCGGCAGCGCCAAGGATTACCGCCAGAAGCGCAAACTTCAAGATCGGCTTCGGCTCACGCTCATGACGCGCTGTTCGATCAATTCGAAGGGCTTTGAGTTCTGTTTCCATTTCGTAAATCGACTCGCCGCCTATGTTTCACGCAGCGCGGTCAATATCTCTTTCTTGGCAGCCTGACGCGCCGGCAGCAGTCCGCCGGCAGCGCCCAGCAGCATGGCAAAAATCAATCCAATCGCCATCACTTCCGGCCCGATGTGAAAGTTAAAGCTAGTCTCGCTGAAGGTGATGAAGTTTCCTAGCCCAGTGGTTACGTTGTTCAGCGGCAGCACGATGAGGCACGCGATGATGCCGCCCACCAGCGCCAGCAGCAGCGATTCAAACAAGAAGCTCAACACGATACTGCCTTTGGTGAATCCAAGGATTCGCAACGTGCCCACCTCTTTGGCTCGGCGTGCTACCGCCGCGTACATGGTGTTCATCGCGGCAAACGAACTGCCCACAGCCATGATGATGCACACGAAGAAGCCCAGGAATTGCAAGGGCGCGGCGGAAATCATCTGCGCATCGTAGTATTCCTTTTCCGTGAGTACCGTGACGTTCAAGCGACGATCTGTTTCGAGCGATTTCTTCAGTGCGCCGGCCGTTACTTCGTCCGTTGCCTGCAACAGCGCCGAGCTGTAGTTATCGGGCCGGTTAAAGTCCGACGCCACCTGATTGCCATCTCCGAAGACCTCGCTGTCGACGGCGCTACCGCCGCTATCCATCACCCCCACTACGGTCCAAACGCCTTTTCCAAACTTCAACTGTTTGCCGACCTGCGCGCCTGGATAGCGTTTGGCGATGCCCTTTCCGACCACCACTTCGCGCTGTCCGGCCTGAAACCAACGGCCCGCCAAAATCTTCAGCTTGCGCATTTCGATGCCCTGCAGCGTCAAGCCGCGTACCGTTACGTTGCTTCCGTCCGGGTTATCGACACTCGGCAAGTTGATGATGGAAACGACCTCAATCGAGGCCATGGGTTGCCCATCGCCGCCGGTTGCTATTCCAGGAAAGATTTTGATGGTCTGAAACTGCTCTTTCGATACGCCGCTGGTGAGCTCCGAATTGCCGCCTTTGCGTAGCACCAGTAGCTGCAGCGGATTGCCGGTCTTAGCGAAAGCCGAGCGCAGTCCGGATACGAGCCCCAGCACTGCCAGCAACACCGCCACCGTCATCGCAATGCCGGCCGCAGTCATGAGCGTCGTGGTTTTGCGGACGATTAAGTTGCGAATGTTGTAGGAGAGAGGTATCGCCATGATGGTGGCCTTATCCGCTGTAGCGGAGCGAGTCCAAGATGTTAGTCCGCGAAGCGTTCCACGCCGGCACGAAAGAACTCACGAAGCCGACAAATAGCGCGACGCCAAGCGCGATCAGTGCGGTAAAGGGCGTCATCGACAAGCCGTGTAGTTGCGCTACAAATGCCTGCCCGACTTTGCCCACGCCGACAGTCAAGATAGCCGCGAGAACCAGCCCGAGAATGCCGCCAATCAGCGAGATAGTAAGGGCTTCGCCGATGATCATGCTGAGGATTGCTTCGTTCGTGAAGCCGAGTGTCTTCAGCACTCCCACTTCTTTGATGCGTTCGCGCACCGACATGGCCATGGTGTTGCCGGATACGAGCAGGATTGTGAACGTGACGGCAGCGCAGATACTCAGCAGGAACAGCTTGATGTTGCCCAGGAACGAAACGAAGCTCAGTGCGAACTGTTGTTCCGATTCCGTCCTGGTGGGCGGAGATGCTTCAGCGAACATCGTATCGACGGTCTTGCCGATGCGAGGGATATCATCAGGGGTGTTGGCCAATACTGCGATGACGCTGATCAGATTGCGGCGGCGGAGCGGCAGCGCATCGCGCAGGTAATCGTAGTTAAAAAATAGCGTGAGGTTCGCGTCAGGATCGTCGAAGATCCCAACGACCTTCAGATCGAGGGTCACCGGATAGATATCGCCAACCAACGTGATTCTGTCGCCGATCTTAAAGTTCAATTTTTCGGCCAAGTCGCGCGACACCACGCAACCTGTGCGGTCCGTGATGAAGGCTTTGCGCTGGTCCTCCGGCATGTCCATCTGGGTCCGAATCGTCATGAACGGCTGGGGCTCCACGCCAAAACGCGCAAAGAAATTTTTCTGGTCGCGGTTGTCTTTGTAAGTTCCTCCAAACCAATTCCAAACCGAAACTTCCTTGACGCCCGGAACAACGCGTACCTTGGCTTCGTACGCGACGGGTATGGGCTGAGCCAGCGACACTTTGTGCCGCACCACCGCGCGCAACGCCTGACCGGGCGTCGCTTGGGAGTAGAAGAGCGCATGATAAATCGCAATCAGGACACCGAGTAGACAGAGTGACACCGCTACGCTCGAAATTGTAAGCAAGCTGCGCCTTCTGTTGCGCAGGCTATTTTTGAAGGCTAATGAGAAGTACCGCATGGCGCCGCTCCCGTTATTAAGCTTGGGTTTATAAGTTAGGGTACCGTAGAAACGCAATGGTCCGCCGGGCTCCCCCTCAGTTCGCCGATCGGTGGGATGAATTGCGGCAAAAGGAGATACGAACGGTTGGACGCTCCGGTTCGAGCGAATTTAAAGGGTAGGTGGACGAAGGCGGATGAACGCTTCATGCGCTTGGCACTTGACTTGGCGCAACGAGCCGGGAGCGACGGCGAGGTTCCGATCGGCGCGGTGGTCGTCCAGGGTGATGCCGTCATCGGGCAAGGCTGGAACCGGCCCATCTCATCAAACGATCCAACGTCGCACGCCGAAATGGAAGCTCTACGGACAGCCGCTGCGCGTATCGAGAACTATCGGTTGCCAGGCGCCACGCTCTACGTCACGCTAGAACCCTGCGCTATGTGCGCGGGCGCGATTGTCATTTCGCGCGTAGAACGCCTGGTATTCGGCGCTCGAGATCTTCGCTTTGGTGCAGTGCGAAGCAAATTCGCGCTGGCCGATTCGGAACTGTTGAATCATCAGGTGCGCGTGGAGGAAGGCTTGTTCGCCGCCGAAGCAGCCGGCCTGCTCGCGAGCTTCTTCCGCGAGAAGCGAACATAGCGGATCCAACGAAAAAAAGGCCGGACGAGAAATGTCCGGCCCCGGAAATAGTATCTGGTTTTATTCTTGGAGGAAAGCTACGCAGCCCGTTTAACGGGAAACTTGAGCACGGGCCTTGCTTTGGGGATCTCTTCAGTCTCCACGGGAAAGATGCTGACTACTTTGGCCGCCCCGCGTCCAGTGCTGCTGAAGTACTCGTCCACCGGAAAAAGGGCATGAGGTTCTAGCTCGCGAAACGTGCGCCCTAGCTTCTGCTCAATCCGGTAAATGTCATGGAAGAACTCTCCCCGATCCACGTTCAGCTTGCGGCAGCAAAGCTTCCAATCCGCGCCTAGCAGGAAGTGGTACTTAAAAATTTTGTATTGATAATCATCTAGCGTGCGCCGGCTAACAAGGCAAAAGTCGGCGATAAACTCCTCGTTTTTTAGACCCCAAACAGATTTCCGTTGTCGTCCTGGATTTGCCTCCAGCGACACCCGGCTAATGTACTTTTCTTTCGAGGTACACTGCCGGAACCGCGCATAGCAAGCGCGGAAAATAGCCCTAAATACACAGTTGCATGGGGTTGACACCCCTGCACGTCCAGGTCTGAGACCAAGGCCATAGCAGTGCGCACAAGACTGCTGAGCTAGGGCAAGAGTTTCGGTACGGTTCCATTCCATATTTTTGTTTTTCCTCCAACCGCCTTTCCCCATCGAAAGGTTCCAGGCTTTGTCGGTAATGAGTTTATGAATACACAATAAGGTACTTGGAAATTTAGGCAACCATTTTCTTATAATCTTCCCTGTGGATTACGCGAGATATTTATTTTAATTTGCCCACAAGTGTCTAATAGTAGAGACCTTAGACCTTTACGTTTGTGTGGGTATTTCGGACTGTATATTTTGGTATATTTTGGCATTTAAAGGGACCCTATTTCCAATTGGAATCAACTTTGAGCCGGGGAAAGGTTACGTTTCAGGTCTTGCAGACGCGCCTGATTGCTTTCATCAACACCCGCATTCGAAATGGGGACTTCACGGAACGAGGACTTGCCAGGATCCTCGGGATTTCGCAGCCACAGATTCACAACGTTCTAAAGGGTGCCCGCAAATTGCGTCCGGAATTGGCTGACCGGCTTATCCGCAAGTTTGAGATGAGCATTCTCGATCTGCTCGAAGCGGGCGAGATCTATGAGGAGATGCTGTCACGCGGCTCCGTGGGCGTGGAAAGCAGCCCGGAGGCAGGCGTCGGCGCCCATCTTCCTCCCAAAAGATTCGCTGCACCGGGCAGCGTCAAGAAGCCGCCTCGCCCGGAAATGCAGGCCTCCAAAGCGCGTGCCGGGCACGCGAGCTGAGCGGCCGGAAAAATCTTAGCGCTCCGCAAATGGCGGCTTTGGAGCGCGCTTTCCCCTCACGTTTCCAAGCGGAGCGCTCCATACCGTTCCGGAACCCAACCTGAAACGAATCGGACCTTCGAGCGCACGCCCGGCGCTCTTCGAAAAGCTATTCGCAAGCGATTCTCCGGCGCGACTAGCGCCCTAATTCTCTGCAGCACAGGGGGTTACGCAAACGTTCGCACTTCCGCAAGCGGCTAGCGCAGCGTGGCGTTGGCGCATGGTCGCACGGTTGCCTTTTTCCAATCCGAAGTTGAAGCAAAAAGCTTCAGCGACGGAGAAGGAAATGAACGCCACAGGCATCAAGACAGCACCCTCAAGCACACAGCCCGAAGCCGAAGATACCGTCCGCCGAGACGAGCTGATTTTGGAGCACCTCCCGCTAGTGACCGCGATTGCGGCACACATCCAGAGGTCTCTCCCCGTTCACATTGAGCTGGACGATCTGGTTCACGCCGGGGTGATGGGCCTGTTTGACGCGGCGACGAAGTACCAGACGGATAAGAAGGTCGCTTTCCCGGCGTATGCCAAGCATCGGATTCGTGGAGCTATCCTTGACAGCCTGCGGCAGATGGATTGGGCGTCGCGCGATTTACGCAAGCGCTATAAGCAGATGGAAAGCGTCACGCGCGAGCTGGCCGTGCGGCTCCAACGTGAACCTACCGAAGCGGAGGTGGCAAACGAGATGGGTCTGGATGCGAGGCGCTGGCAGGCGCTGATGGTCGATTTTCGCAGCTTGGGCGTAGCTGCCGCGACACAAAGCCGCGTGGAACGCGAGGAGCAACCACTACCGGAGGCGCCGTGCTCGCCGGCCTTGTGCCCCGATAAAGTGTTTGCGCGTTCCGAACTGCGCGAGAAGCTGATGTCTGCCATTGACACGCTACCGGCGAGATACCAGCAGGTGGTGAAACTATACTACGACCGCGATATGACCATGAAAGAGATAGGCGACGTTCTGGGAGTGAATGAGAGCCGCGTCTCGCAGATTCACAAGAGCGCCCTTGAGCGAATGTACAG
>CAXUCT010000008.1:18625-20810 GCA_964249415.1 uncultured Bryobacteraceae bacterium
CGACAAGGGTATTCATTCGGCGGCAGCGTTTTAGATGGGGGGCTCTATTGCACTGTCAACTGAAAAGGCATAAGGCGCATCACGCCGCCTTTCAGCAGCGCGGCGCCCGGCAGCCCGGGCACGGTTTTGCGCAAGCGGTTTTCGGCCAGGGCATCGACACCCACGTCAGTCGAGGCGTTCGAAAGAACTTCAAACAGACTGCGGCGCGGCGGGAACATCACCAGATTGGTCTCGCCTGTCAGGGGAAGGCGGGCCCGTTGGCGGACGATTGCGATGGCTTGATCCAAGCCACCTAGTTGATCCACTAGTCCGTTCTGGCGCGCTTGCGTGCCCATCCAGACACGGCCTTGTGCAATCGAATCAATTTGGTCATAGCTGCGCTTGCGGGCTGTTGCCACTTTAGTGACGAACGACTGATAGGTGGTCTGTATAGATTCGTGCAGCTTCTGCTGCGCAGCATCGGACAGAGGCACATCCGGGAATTCAATGTCGGCCATTTTCCCGCGAGTCAGGCTGTCGGTTTGGATGCCCAACTTGTCGAACAGGCCATGTAGATTAGGCCGCACGTACAGCACCCCTATGGAGCCGGTGATGGTGTTGGGGTAAGAGATCATCGAATCTCCGGTCAGGGAGATGAAATAGCCGCCGGAAGCCGCTACGTCGGACATCGATATCACTAGGGGCTTCTGAGCACTCAGCAGCTTAAGCTCATGCAGGATTTCGTCCGACGCGACGGCATCTCCGCCAGGGGAGTTGACGCGCAGGATCACGCCCCTGACGCTCGAGTCTTCGCGGACCTGACGGATGATTTTTGAGAACTTTGCGGAGGAGACGTTGCCTCCGTTTTCGAGCGAGTTATCCGGATCGCCAGTGATGATGTCTCCCTCGGCAACCAGCATTGCAATGTGGTCGCCGCGTCCGGGCGCCGCTTTGAAATAGCTTTTGACGTTGAGCTTTCGCAGATCGCCGACGCCGGTTCGCTTCTTGAGATCGGCATATATCTGATCTTCGTAACCGAGTTCATCGACTAACCCGGTAGCCTTCGCCTGGCGGGCGACAAAAGGCCCCATGTCCACGAGAGCGCGGACCTCATCAGAGGACTTATGGCGTCCTCCCGCGGTGACGGCACAAAAGTCGCCGTAGATCTGGTCGAGAACCTGTCCCAGGACCTCGCGCGTCTCCGGGGACATATTGCCCCTGGTGAAGATGTCTCCAGCGTCTTTATAGCGGCCGATGTGATCGACCTGCACCGTGACGCCAAGCTTGTCGAGAGTGTTCTTGAAGTACATCTCTTCAAGGCCGAATCCCTTCACCATGAGCATGTCATCCGGCGAGAGATAGATCTTGTCGGCGACGGTCGCTAAGTAATACGCTTTCGAACCGGGACGTTGCAGGAAGGCATACACTGGCTTACCGGACTTTTTGAAGTCCGCGAGTTCCTGGCGAAGCTCTTGCAATTTGCCCCAGCCGGCGAGGACGCCGCGAGGCTGAAGCACGACGGCTTTGATGCGGTTGTCCTTGGCCGCGGCACGCAAAGAGGTCCAGATATCGCGCACCGTCGGGGCGCCTTGGGACTCAAAGAACGGGATAGGAATATCGACGGGAGCGGCTTCGGGCACTTCGCCGTCCAGGGTAATGACCAAAACGGAGTTTGCTTCCACAGTGGGTTGCTTGGAGGCGAAGAGACGGCCGATTGCGAGAACGATAATGAGGCTGCCAAGAACAGCAACAATGACGCCGACCAACACGCCCAGAAGGAATTTAGCCATACCGGATGAGACAGTTCTCCCAATGGAAGCGTAGCAAGAGCCACGCGAGGGGGTGTGCTAAATAGCGTCCTGGCGATTTATTGAACTACCTCTTGGGCTACGGGCGCCGCGATCAGGCCTTTTTGCATGGCGTACTCGACCAGGCTGGCCCGATTATGGATGTCGAGTTTGCGCATGAGGTTGAGCTTATGGGCTTCGACGGTTTTGATGCTGAGCGAGAGTTCGGCTGCGACTTCGCGGACCGTGCGGCCTTCTGCCAGGAGGCGCATAACTTCCTGTTCGCGGGAGGTGAGTACGGCGCCACGGGGATAGCCATCGTTCGAACTAGCTAAGGCGCGGAGCTCGGGGACAATTTTAGAAAGGCCGCGCGGATTCAGATCGTCGGAGAAGGCGATCTGCCGAATGCCCGCCAGCAA
>CAXUCT010000008.1:20820-22427 GCA_964249415.1 uncultured Bryobacteraceae bacterium
TGTAGCCTCGGGCGCCGGCGTTCACGGCGCGTTCCAGTTGCTCGGGTCCGTCCTCGTTGGTGAGGAAGAAGATGGCTACGCTCGGGTTCGCTTGCCGGATGGCGAAGGCGGCTTGTTGGCCTGCGCCTTCAAGCAGCGCCAGGTCCATGACTACTAGATCAGGCGTCCGCGCGCGTACTTTCTCTAAGGCTTCCGAGGAATCGGAGGCTTCTTCCATCACTTCCAGATCGCTCTCGGCCGATAACAGCGTTCGCAAACCGCGGCGGAAGAGCAGGTTGCCGTCCGCGATCAAAATTTGGCTTACTCGTTTACCGCGTCCCAAAATAGTGTCGTCCAGTCACTTACCCTTATCGGAGCGACGGCGGCGGGCTTTAGGAAAGGAGACGAATGAGGCGCTTACGTGTCGGATTTGGCTGAGGGTGCCCAGGTTTTGAGAGCAGCTTCGAGCCGCTTCACGCTCGCTGTGTCATCTGTTTGCCGCGCGCGATCGAGAGCGGTGCGTCCCCCTCGATCGCGGAGAACGGGGTTGGCGCCCCGGTCGAGAAGCAAGGACACAGCTTCGGTGCGGGACACGGACGCCGCGAGCATCAGAGGAGTGGCGCCGGTCTCGGTATCGGGGGCATTGACCGCGGCGCCGTGATCGAGCAGTAGCGCGATCACCTCCGTGCTTCCGCCCAGAGCGGCGGCGTGTAAAGGGGTGCCGCCGGTTCCGTCCAGCGCGTTCAGATTAGCGCCGTGCTCGATGAAAAGCTGAACGATCTTGGGTTGCCCCCTGAAGGCAGCTTCATGGAGGTATGTTGAACCGCGCGGGGAACGTCCGTTGAGCTCAAACCCGCCTTCGATCAGGCGGCGGGCCACTTCGGTGCGGCCACGGGAGGTAGCCGATTCCATGGCGCTGCCGGCTGTGGCCTCATACTCTTTACGGCGGAGACCTAGCTGAATGAGAGCGGCGATAGCGCTGCGGTTGTTATAAGCGAGCGCCAGGTCGAGCGGTGTCTGCCCGGATTTATCGCGGACGGTGGGGTCGGCGCCCGCGTTCACCAGCATGTCAATCAGGGCGGCGGACCCCTTGATAGCGGCTTCGTGAAGAGGACCTCGGCCATCCTCGGGACGAACCCGCCGGGGGTCGGCGCCCGCCTGGAGCAGCAGCGGAACGACGGAAGCTTGCGAACTTAGAACAGCGTCATCGAGCGGAGTAGCTCCGGCGGCATCCACCGAGGCGACATCGGCGCGGGCGGCGAGAAGGAGAGTAACGATGTCAGGGTATCCATAGAGCGCGGCAAGATGGAGAACGGTGCGGCGGTCGCGGTCGCGCACATCGACCTGCGCCTTGGCCGCCAACAGAATCTCGACGACAGCGGTTCTGCCGGCCAGGACGGCGGACTCAATGGGGGTGGGACCGGACTGCTCCGCATTCACGTCGGCACCTCGTCCGACGAGGAAGCTCGTCAGGGCCGCATTGCCCGACCGCACGGCATATTGAAGCGGGGTGTTGCCCAGCAGGTCACGGGCATTCACGTCAGCGCCGGAGGAGAGGAGGCGTCCAGCTTCCTCCAAGTTACCGGCACGAATGGCAGCGGGAAGAGCTTCCACGCCGGTGGGAAAGC
>CAXUCT010000008.1:22437-26751 GCA_964249415.1 uncultured Bryobacteraceae bacterium
TTTGTGGAGCACCGAATGCCAGCCTGGCGCAAAGCACGGCGACGACCCGGTACATGGCCACAGCCTAGCACTAAGCTGTCAATAAAAAAGGCGCCGTCCTGCGGTCAGTGCAGGACAGCGCCTTTGAAACCGATCACCCCTGAACAGGGGCTTAATTAAGCCTTACGGACGGTTGCTTCAACTTCCGGGGACTGCCCCGCTCCTGAAACGCCGGCACCGACATGCTTGTCCAGCATTTTCTGGAACTCAGGCTTGGGAATGTTGCCGACTTTTTGCTCCACCACTTGACCGCCCTTGAACAGAAGGACGGTGGGGATGCCACGAATTCCATAACGGGAGGCGGTCTGCTGATTCGAATCCACATCCAACTTGCCGACCTTCACCTTGCCGGCGTAATCGGTTGCGACCTGATCGACGGTCGGGCCCATCATGCGGCATGGACCGCACCATTCCGCCCAAAAATCCACCAGCACGGGCATGTCCGAGCTGAGGACATCTTTATCAAAAGCGTCGTCTGTAAAGGTCAGTGTGTTGTTGCCTGCCATTTCCTGTCTCCTATTCTTGGATGAGTACCGGGCGAAATTGATTCACAGCCTGCGGCAGTGGGCTAAACTGAATGCAAATAATTCCATCGAAGAAGGTTTTCACCATTCGCGGCCGCGTCGTCGTTCTCGCTTCAGTTCTGCTTTTCTCTCCTCACGCCATCTTTGCCCGTCAACCGTTGATGCCACAAGCAGCGGACGCTCAAAGGAGGGATGCGGGCGAGAACGGGTTCAGCGTGAGTATCTCGTTGTTCTCTGCCTTGGCGGCGATCAATGCAGCCGGGTATGATGCCGGATTGGATTCGCCGCTGAATGAGCGCTATCAGGTACGAAAGCAGGTCCGTGGAGCGCTGCTCAAAGAGAAGATCCCGTGCCTGGGTGAACTCAAGGCGTACTACCAGCAACACAAAAAGGCGTCGGAGGCAGCCGATTTCGGACAGTACGTCTCGTTCTCGCTGCTGGCGGGAGGACCACCGGATTTCAAGCTGCCCTCAGGCGCTCTGCCGCCCGACGTGGAACCGCTGAGGGGATTCAGTGAATTGCTGGCGCTCTTTTACCAACAGGCGAAGCTGGAGGACTTGTGGAACCGTTCGCAGCCGGCGCTGAACGCGGCAATGGGGCAGTATCAGGAAGCGGTGATCGGGACGTTGTTTGAGACGAACGGATATTTGCGCAATCCATCGGGGTACTTGGGAAGGCGCTTCCAGATCTTCCTCGATTTGCTAGGGGCGCCGGATCAAGTGCAGGTGCGCAGTTACAAGGACGATTATTTTATTGTGATCACGCCCACAGGCACGCCGGTGGTAGATGAGATCCGGGACGCTTACCTTGGGTACTTGCTTGATCCACTCACATTCAAGTACAGCGACACGATCAAAGAGAAGAAGGCGCTGGCAAAGTTGGCGCAGGATGCGCCAGCGCTGGACGTGGCGTACAAGGACGATTTTTCGTTGCTAGTGACGAAGTGCCTGGTAAAGGCAATCGACAGCCGGCTGCAGCATGGTGGCGCGGAGAAGCGGCAGGCTTTCGTAAACCAAGCAATGCGCGAGGGGTTCATTTTGACGGCGGCGTTTGCGGATTTGCTTCCCGCTTATGAGAAGCAGCAGGACTCGTTTCAGCTGTACTATCCGGACTTAGTGGGAGCGATCGATGTCAGGAAAGAAGAGAAGCGGCTGAAGAACGTGGAGTTTGTGCAAAGGGTGGCGCCGCGGTTGGTGGCTCCTCCGGCAAAGATGGAGCTGGAGCCGGCGGAGGAGACGCTCGAGACAGCCGAGGGGTTGCTGGCCCAGCAAGACGATCAAAGCGCGCGCAAGCTTTTTGAGAGGGCACTGCGGGAGAGCAGCGACAACGGAAAGCAGGGGCGGGCATACTACGGTTTAGCGGTGATCGATCTCCGGGAGAAACATTGGGATGAGGCGCTCAATCTGTTTCAACGTACAGTGGACGCGAGCCCCCATTCGGCCATTGCGGCATGGTCGCACTATTATCTGGGCGAGTTGCGATTGAAGTCCGGAGATGACGAAAAGGCGGCGGCGGAATTCAAGCTGGCGCTCGCTACGGAAGGCGTCACGGCAAAGGCCCGGGAAGCTGCGGAAAAGGCATTGCAGAGCAGTTCAGGAGAGATAAAGCAATGAGATTTCGATTGGTAGCGCAAGCGTCTGCCGCTTAACTGGCGGCCATTTCCCTTGTGGGGGCGCCGCAAGGGCCTCTGCAACCTAAGCCGAAGAGTCAGAAAGAAGTGGAGGCGCTGCAGAAAGTGCAGGCCGCGCAACAGGCGAGCAATTGGGACGGCGAGATTCAGGCGATCAACTATGTGCTGGAGAACTTCGCCGATACGGATTACAAAGTCATGCTTCTGGGGATGGCGCAGGAAGCGGCACAGAATAAAGGCGATTACGCGGGGAGCGTAGCGTTTGGGGAACAAACGGTGCAGGCGAATCCAAACGAGATCACGGCGCGGGTGTTCTTGGCCGAGAGCATTGCGCAGCACACGCGTGAAAACGATCTAGACAGAGAGCAGAGCCTGAAGAAAGTGGACGATTATGCAAACAAGGCGCTGGACCTGTTGAAGAGCTCGACGGCACCGCCGCCCGGAATGCCGGCGGCGCAATGGCCGGATATGAAGAAGCAGCTTACGTCGCAGGCTTACGACGCATTGGGCCAAGCGGCGGATCTACGGAAGAAGTATCCGGATTCAATACAAGATTTCAAGAACGCTCTGGACGCGCAGCCTTCAAACGCGGTTTCAGAGGCGCGGTTGGCCAAGGCATATGCAGACGGGAAGCAGTATGACGAGGCTATCTCCACGGCGGACAAGGTGCTGGCGATGGGTGACGCGCCGGCAGTGGTGAAGCAGTTCGCGCAACAGCAGAAAGACAATGCGATGAAGATGAAGAGCGCGGCTGCGGCGCCTGCGGCGACACCCAAATAGTGGCGTGCGTTCAATGGCGCGCTCTGAGCACACGCACACGGCCGGTCGCGATAACGCCATGGTCCTGGCCGACGGGTTAGAGGCGCTTGAAGACAAGCTTGGGTATACGTTTCGCAAACGCAAGCTGTTGATTCGTGCCCTAACTCATCGCTCGGCGGTAGGAGATCGCGGGCCGGCGGAAGCTTGTAAGGGGGGAGACAACGAGCAGTTGGAATTTCTAGGCGATTCCATTCTCGGCTTCATCGCGAGCGAGGCGTTGGTCCTGCGCCATCCAGACGTTCTCGAAGGGCAGCTCTCGCAGTGGAAAGGCCACCTGGTGAGCGCGACGCATTTGCATGCCTGCGCGCTCCAATTGGAGTTGGGGCAGCACCTGGTGTTAGGGAAAGGCGAAGAACGCAACGGCGGGCGCGGGCGCAAGACCCTGTTGGCCAACGGACTGGAGGCGGTGATTGCAGCGATCTATCTGGACGGGGGCATGGAGCGGGCGCGGGCGTTTGTCGAAGCCCGTGTACTGAGCGTTTTAGAGAGCCCGGAGGATGTGGCATCCCTGGGGCTGTTGAACTACAAGAGCGTGTTGCAGGAGAGAACGCAAGGCATGGGGCTGCCGGTGCCGAGGTACAACACCCTGGAGACGAGCGGGCCTGAGCACGCGAAGACTTTCACTGTGGAAGTGACGGTAGGATCTCGATTGGCAATGCGGGCACACGGCAGTTCAAAGAAAGCGGCCAGCCAACGCGCGGCGCAACTTTTGCTGGAGCAGTTAGAGACGGAAACGTAAGTATCCCGCTCCCCTTGCGGTCGCGGCTGCGGAAACGCTTAGTCGCAGTCGTCGAGAAGTCTCAAGATCTCGCCGAGTTCGCGGCGCACTTCCTGAAAAAGGGCGGCGGTGCCGGAGAACAGGTCGGCTTGCTTGCGCGGCGGCGCGGGCTTAAGGCTTTCGCGCTTGGGCTTCGATTGCAGGACCTTGCGCGCCCCTTCAATGGTGAAGCGCTTTTCGTAGAGAAGCCGCTTGATCTCAAGAACCAGCTCGACATCTTTGCGGCGGTAAAGGCGATGGCCGGCGCCTGACTTTTTTGGACCGAGGCCATTGAACTCAGATTCCCAGAAACGCAGGACGTAGGGCTTGATGCCGGCTATTCTAGCGACTTCGCCGATGCGGAAATAGAGCTTGTTCGGAATCTCTGGATCTGGCGCGGTTTGGGAAGCCAAATCTTCCATCGTGGCCGGGGTAGTCCGCCCACAATTGTATCGGAGATGAGGGATTGGCGGGGCAAAACTGCCCTCAAGGGCGTTTTTACGAAACGAACTGGGGAGGTGGTGATGGGTGCCGGTTCAGGCGAG
>CAXUCT010000009.1:0-7378 GCA_964249415.1 uncultured Bryobacteraceae bacterium
GCGCACCTCCAGCCAGTGCCCGCGGCTGCGCACCAACGTCTGCTGGTTTGTCGTGGAGTAAAAGTCTTCCGGCGCGCAGCGGTCGCACTCCGCCAGCTTCAACTCGGCGTCGCTTGGATCGGCTGCGGTGCAACCAAGTCCCAGCAGAACGGTCATAAGCCGCTCCATCCGCTCCTGCGTTGGCGCTTCTACCCGCAACCGCAATGAAGACGAGTCGCTGTTCGTACGGCCGATCGAAAAATGCTCCACTTCAAAGCGAGCTCCCGCCTCCACTACGGAGTCGAAAATCTGCTCCATGATGTGGGAGTCGATCAAATGCCCATGTGCTTCGACCACTTCCGAGAGCGGAAGTTCGACTTGTGTTGTTTGCTCCGGCATGCTCAGGCGGCTATTAGGCATGCGTAAGAAATATGGGCAAGCCTTCTTTGCTGGTGTAGCTCGGACGGTAACGCTGTGTGTTGTACATGTGTTCCACGTCCACGCGCCGCGGCCCCAGTTTCGGATCTGGAATCGTGACCATCGCAAACTTCCCTTCCGACACCGCCGCCATCAGGCCGCTCTTTTGTGACGTGATCGCGTCGTATGCCATCGTGCCGAAAGTGGTGGCCACCAGCGTGTCCAGAAAGTCCGGCGCGCCGCTCCGCAGGTCGTAGGTCAAATCGCTCACCACGGTTTCAGCGTGCGTCCGTTCGATGATCTCATCACTGAACGCTTCCGCTACGCTGAACTTCTTGCGGTGTCCGAAGGCATCCGGCTCGCCGTATTCCTTGACCGTGTAGCCCTCCCACTCGGCGCCTTCGGACAAGATGACCAGACAATAGTTGCTGGGATTGTTCTTCTTGTCCGTCATCAGCAGCTCAATCATATGGTCGAGGTTGAACTTGTATTCCGGAATGCCGCAACGGATAGACGTAACATAGGCCGTATAAAGCGCCGTATATCCCGCATCGCGGCCAAACACGCGAAAAATGCCCACTCGCTCGTGCGATCCGACGGTCGTGCGCTGCCTCGTAATGGCATCCTTGGCACGCGACACCGCCGTCGAGAACCCGATGCAGTACTCCGTACTCTGCACGTCGTTGTCCATCGTCTTCGGGATGCCAATCACCTTGAAACCAAGTTTGTCCAACACTGCGGCATAGCTCAGCGTATCGTCTCCGCCAATCGCGATCAGGTGGTCGATTTCCAACTTTTCCAGATTCGCCAGCACTAGCTTACTCATGTCATACGTCGTAGTAGTCACGCCGTCTTTCGTACTTTGCGCGGCCGGAAAATCTTCCGGCTTCAAGAACGACGGAAGCTTCTTCATCTTCGATGGATTCGTACGGCTGGTATGAAGAAACGTGCCGCCGCTACGGTCGATTGTCCTCGTGTTCTCGCGCGTCAGCGGCAGAACATAGCGCTTCACGCTTTCCGGATCGTCGAAGTTGAGATCGGTCAATCCCTTCCATCCCAGGCGTATGCCTGTTACATCGTGGCCCTCCGTGGTGCTTCGATACACCACATTTTTGATAACCACATTCAGGCCGGGCACATCGCCGCCGCCCGTCAAGATGCCGATCTTTTTTCCAGACATGAAGCTCCTGTTTGAGAACCCAAAGCGATAGGAGTTCCTATTCTAGCTTTGAGCGCCGGGTGCAAGCGCGCATTTGTTTCGCCGGAATATTACAGAAGATCGCGCAAATCATCCGCAGTAAGTTTCGCCTGCTCCAAAATGGCCGCCACAGTACCACGCTTGAGATCACGGTTATGCCATGGAAGCGTGACCCTTAGGGCAGTTTTGGTGCTATGCCTGAGAACGTAGTGACTACCAGTGACGTGATGGATTGCGAACCCGGCACGCTCAAGCGCTCGCAGCAAACGCTTTGGAGTCAAGCTTGGAAGCTTCCTGCTCAACTTGCTTCGGGCAGCAAAACTTTGATCTCTTCTTGTACCGGAGCAAGGTCGGGTGGTATTGGAATCCGATCTTTACGAAGGCTCTGTATGTAAGCCACGATGGCATCTTGCGCCATAACACGCGCACCATCCAACGTGTCGGCTTCTGTTACCAAGCCCGGCAAAGCCGGACAAGTCACGACATAGCCGCCTTCCTCGGCCGGCTCAAATAGAACCGTATAGCTGTATTCGGCCACGTTAGTATTCCACGTTAAACCCACCACGGGGCGGTTGGTTGCTCGCGGATCATGATCTCGTTCAGGAACTCTGCCGCTTTCGTCAAGCCTTCGTCAGGAGACATGAGCGTATCTTCGTGCTCGATCGACATCACATAATCGTAGCCGTACATTCGCAAAGTTGAGATGAACTCTTTCCACCACCCGTACGGATGGCCGTAGCCGCAGGCCCGGAAGATCCAGGCGCGGTTGCGTTCGTCGGTGTACTTCTTCGTGTCCAGCACGCCGGTCTTAGGCAGATTGTAATCGTAGATTTGGGTGTCCTTCGCATGCACATGGAAGATCGCATCGCCCAGAACCCGAACCGCCTTAATTGGGTCGATACTTTGCCAAAACATATGGCTCGGATCGTAATTGCACCCGATGCTATCACCAGCAATCGAGCGCAGCTTGAGCATCGTCTCCGGGCTGTAAACGACGAAACCAGGATGCATCTCGATAGCAACTTTCACGCCGTGATCTTTGGCGAACTTGCCGTATTCGGTCCAGTACGGAATCACCTTTTTCTCCCACTGCCAATCGAGCACGTCCAGGTACTCAGGGGGCCATGGGCAGGTCACCCAATTCGGAAACTTCGCATTATCGCTGTCGCCCGGACAACCGGAAAAATCAATCACCACCGGCACGTTCAGCTTGGCCGCCAGTTCCACCGTTCGCCGGCTGGTTTCGGCGTAATTCTTCGCGACTGCTGCATCGGGATGGAGCGGGTTCCCGTGCGAACTCAAGGCACTGATTGAGAACCCCTGGTCATCCAGCTTCTTTTTAAATTCTTTCAGCTCCTTCTCGTTATCAAGCATGGAGAGCTTGCAATGCGGATCACCCGGATAGTTGCCGGTGCCCAGTTCAACAGTATTGATGTTGAGGGCTTTTAGCTTTTCAAGGACCTTCTCAAGCGGAAACTGCGATAGCAACGGGGTGAAACATCCAACTCTCATCAGCGAAAGAGTATCACAGGGTCGCGGCGCTGCAGCTCTAGTGAATGGTGGTGCCGAGCCAGCACTTCCAGCCCAGCCAAGCGACCGCAATCAGGAAGCCGATCAATGCTTTATATTCCTGATTTCGGCGGTAAGAGGCCCATGAAAATCGCGCCCCCCCAGTGGGCCATTTGTTCGCTGGAAGAAAGCGGCTCACGCGGTTCGCATAGGGTGCGTACGCCGGGAAAATGTTGCGCAGGTGCTGCTCTTCGAGTTCGATGGCCGGAAGATACACCAGCAAAAACACGGCCGCGAAGACGAGTGCCAACCACAGATCGCGCGAAGCGGTCACAATCCCGAGCGCGACGATCAGCGTTCCCGCATACAGCGGATTGCGAATATACGAGTAAGGTCCGGTGGTAGCAAGTTCTCTGTTCTTGGCCAAGTGTCCAGCGGACCAGGCGCGTAGCAGCAGGCCCAAGATGGAGATCGGCAGCCCCGCCGCTAAAGAAGCTCCCGACGGTTCCGCCAGCCAGCCAAATGAAGCCAGTAAGACAAACCCAAACGGCACGCGTAAACGCTGAACACGATCGGCGTAACGCTTCGGGAACCAATACTGCGGACGTATATCGCCAACAGAGGCGCTCACGAACGGGACACCGCGGCTTTAGGAGCTGAAGCTACATCCACGGATTTCAGAAGAGCTTTCAGCACTTCGTCAGGCGCGATCGCGCGCATGCTTGCATGAATGCTGTCGTGCCGTTTATATGTAGTTGCCACGTCTTCTGCGCGCAGGACCGTCATGCTACCGCCAAAGGGACCGGTACGGGCAGGATCTGTAGGACCGAAGAGACCGACGCCTGGCTTGTGAAGTGCCGCAGCCAAATGAAGCGGACCGCTGTCAAGACCCACCACCGCGATCGCCAGTCGCGTGGCAGCGATCAACCCCTCGAGCGTGGACGTATGCACGCGCACGTGCTTGAGTTCGCGCAGTTCTGGCGCACGCCGCAGCGCCACGTTCGCTACCAGTTCTAGACCATGCTTGTGCAGCCGTAGGGCAAGTTCCTCATAGAACTCGAGGGGCCATTCTTTCCCCGCCCACCCTGCAAAGGGACTCGTCAAAATGAAAGGACGCGAGGGAAGCTTCTCTTTCAACTCTCCCTGCGGTATCCAACACTCGTAAGTCAACTCACGAGCATCGGCCGCCGCAGTCAGCTGTACGTTTCGCTCCACTCGATGAGGGCCAGTAACCGGAACGGGGTCGCTGTAGAAAAGCGATGCCATGGGCTCGCGGGCTACCGACCGGTCAAATCCAAAAAAGCGATCCGGCCGGGCGATCCGGCCAACCATCGCGGATTGAACCAGACCCTGAAAGTCAAACGCCAGACCCGGCCGGGTCGCACGCAAACTCCGCCATGAGCCGCGCCATGAGCGGCGATCGAAAGGGATCAGCTCATCTATATAAGGGTTGCCTTCGAGCAAAGCCTTCCATCGCGGCGCCACCAACCACGCCAGCTTGCGATGGGGGAAACTTTTTTTAAGGCTGATCGCGGCAGGCAGTGTGTGGATGATGTCGCCCATAGCGCTCAGACGTATTACTAGGATCGGGCTGTGATCCTTGCTCCAAGCTGATGTCACTGACTCTGTCCCGCACCAGACGCGGCAGCCTGGCGCTCGACGATGTACCGGATGAACTCAGCCGATCGGGTCTTCTCACCATCAGCATCCTCTACAACACCAACACGCGCTGCGTTTGGTATCGCATCTCGCCAGCGCTCCGCTTCGGCAACTGTCACGGCATCAACATCTCGCAAGGCGGCAATCAGGGCTGCCCTGGCGTTCGCAGACAGAAGCGCGCCGTCGTCCTCTAGGACGATTGCTAACAGTTTCCTGCCGCTCGTCGCCAGCGCATGGAGACGCTTAGCCTGCATCGCTGTAAGCGGATCGAACTGGCCCACCGTAACCAGCCACTCATCGCTCCCAAACAAAGCCGGGAGCGCTTCCAGCGGCCAGATTTTCTCTCGCGTATCCACCTGTGTATGCACGTCCTGAATAATTATCTCTTCTCCGTTTCAAGTAGACCAAGTGCCACCTGAGCAACCCGCGCGGCGCCGACCCGCGTCATGCACCGATGATCAATGGGACACTCACGCAAAAGGCAGGGACTGCATTCCACCGGCTCACGAATCACGCGGCTCCGGGTTCCCGTCGGTCCGGTGGCGCTATCGTCCGTCGGTCCGAAAATAACCACTGTCGGCACTCCTAACGCAGAAGCAATATGCATGGGACCGGAGTCGTTCGTCAGATATACTTCGCACGCCGCCGCAAGCTCAATGAACTCCGCGAGCCCCGTCGTACCCGCAAAATTGACGCACGGCTGCTGAGCGTCTTCAATTCTCCGTTGCACAAGCTTGCAAATCGCAAGCTCTTCCCGTGAACCAAAAATCGCGACTGTAGCCCCTCGCTCACGCGCCACTTCCACTGCGGCCTCAGCAAAGCGTTCCGGTAACCAGCGCTTTGCTCCCCCATACGCCGCACCGGGGCTGACCCCGATAACGGGACCTATAACCGAAGCTCGCTTGAAATGCTCGCGTCCTTTTTGCGCGGCCGAAGAGGCTCCGTTCAGGCGAATCGCTGAACCGGCGGAATAGCCCACAATCAGTTTGGCTCGCTTCAGCAGCTCCAGATAATAGAAACGTTGATGACGCGGTGTCTCGCCCGCGCGCGGCGCCGGAATCGGATGGGTCAGCAGCCAGCCGCGCGCATCGCGATCATATCCGATGCGTAAAGGAATGCCCGCCAAGCGCACCAGCGCCGCCGATTCAAAGGCATTCTGCAGCAGAATGGCGCAATCAAATTGGCGGCTGCGCAGATCCGCGGCGACGCGCCATTTCTCGCGCCATCCGTTCCAGCCTCTCGGAGCCTCGTAAGGAATGAGTTCATCACAGAACGGCTCACGGCCATATAAACCGGCTACCCAGGGCCGCGCGAGCACGGAGATGTGCGCCCCAGGAAAACGTTCACGCAAAGCTTGTAGCGCCGGGATGGACATCACTGCATCACCCACCCAGTTTGTCGCGCGAACCAATATCTTCTGAAATGCCATCCCGCTGACTTCCCGAGATTTCAGAATACTTGTTTCGCGCGCGCTCTCCCGGCGCGCCTTCTCAATGATCTGTCATCATGCTACAGGCGACAGCATGCCCGAGATAGCCCGGCCTTCCCGATTCCCTAGCCAAAATTCAAGCGACGCCTTTGGGCCTCAAGTTTCAGTCTTGATGCCCACGTACAACCAAGCCGCCTTCTTACGCCGCGCTGTCGCCAGTTTGCTGGCGCAGACTTTTTCGAATTGGGAACTGCTGATTGCCGACGACGGATCGTACGATGAGACGCAGGCGCTGCTCGCTGAATACCGCACGGACCCGCGGATACGCGATTGGCGGTTCGACGAGAATGGCGGCCCAGCGCGAGCCCTGAACTTCGCCTTCGGCGAAGCTCGCGCGCCCCTGATTGCCTATCTCCCGTCAGACGACATCTACTATCCCAGCCACCTCGCTTCTCTGCTCGCCTCGCTTGAATCTCATCCCGACGCCTGCCTCGCTTACTCAGGAGTGCGATTTCATCAAAGGCGAATCGAAGCAGGCCCAATACCCGGATTCCCGCTGCAGTTAGTGCAAGTGATGCATAGGCGCACGGAGGATCGCTGGACTGAACGCCAGGAACTCGTCAGCGACGATCTGGAACGCCTGTTTTGGTCAAAGCTGCGATCCAAATGCGCTTTTGTGGGTACCGGAGAGATCTCCTGCGAATGGGTAGATCATCCCCGGCAACATCACAAGGCCATTCGCGAGAACATGGGCGGCGGCGTGAACCCTTACCGGTCTCGTTACCACGTAAAGCATCCGCTACGTTTTCAATCGTCTATCGGCAGTTACACGGATGAGAACACTCTATACGCGCGCTTTCGTGAACGGCCTCCCACGCCTGCGGCGCCCGATGGACTCAAGATATTGCTGGTGGGCGAACTTGCGTTCAATCCGGACCGAGTGCTCGCGCTGGAAGAACGCGGACACCAGCTTTACGGACTGTGGATAGATAATCCGTGGTGGCTGAATACAGTTGGTCCTCTGCCGTTTGGCCACGTCCAGGACCTGTCTCGGCCGGACTGGCGGAATGCTGTCCGAGAGCTTAAGCCTGACGTTATTTACGCCCTCTTGAATTGGCATGCAGTGGGGTTTGCGCACGAGGTACTTCGGGCCGAGCTTGGGTTTCCTTTCGTGTGGCATTTCAAGG
>CAXUCT010000009.1:7388-10794 GCA_964249415.1 uncultured Bryobacteraceae bacterium
GCCTGGAACATGGTTTATGGCCGCAGATGGTTGACCTGCACACGCGCAGCGACGGCCAGATCTACAGCACGCCTGAACTGCGCGATTGGTTTAACACGGTCGTGCCCGGCTGCACCGATCACGGGCGAACCATGGTGCTCGACGGCGATCTGCCAAAGCGGGAGTGGTTTGAAGGCGTGCCAAGCCCGCGGCTATCTGATACGGACGGAGACTTTCACACCGTGGTGCCGGGGCGCCCGATTGGCCTGCACCCCGGCCTTCTGCGAGAGCTGGCCGCTGAGCGCATCCATCTGCACTTCTACGGCGACTTGCAACACCGGGATTGGGGTCCTTGGGTGGAAGAAGGGCAGCGAGTTGCGCCCGGTTATCTGCACCTGCATTCGCATGTGGGGACGAGCCAGTGGGTGAGTGAGCTATCGCGCTATGATGCCGGCTGGCTACATTTCCAGAAAAGCGACAACGAAGGTAACCTCGGGTCTGCATTCTGGGATGACTTGAACTATCCCGCGCGGATGGCGACCCTGATGGCGGCAGGCTTGCCTTTCCTTCAGTACGACAACGAGGGAGCGATTGTGGCGACTCAGACGATTGCTCGCCGCTTGGATATCGGGATCTTTTGCAAGAACATGGCGGAGCTAGGCGCACAGCTCCGCGATTCGAAACGCATGGCGCAGCTTCGGAGTAACATTGCCAGGCACCGTTGTCTTTTTACGTTCGATCATCACGCGGACGATCTCGTCGCCTTTTTTAGGCGCGTTATAGCGGAGCATCGGATCGCACAGGGAACTCACTTAGTCAATAAGCGCCGGACACCGGGTGAGAAGACTCAAAAACTTTAGCAAAACGGACAGCAACCAACAACTTAGGCTCTGAATCAGGGCCTTACGAGCAGGAGGTCACTGGTTCGATCGTAGTACCGCCCACCATTCCATCAATCGGCTTCACCAGGCGTTGCCGAAGTCTCTCAGGACTTTGCATCCGCATCCAGTGATACTTTACGGAATGCCTATGTTAGATCCATTGCTTTCGTTAGCCTTAGCAGTGTACAACAGCAAAGGCGTATACGCACTGCTTCTTGGATCTGGTGTGTCCAAGTCCGCAGGTGTTCCAACCGGCTGGGACGTAATCATTGATCTGATCAACAAGTTGCGCTTGCTGAGTAATCAGTCGGAATCATCAGAAGGACCGGAAGCTTGGTATCGAGTGACATTCAATAAGGAACCCGACTACTCAGAGATTCTTGACGACATAACGAAAACTCCTGCTGAACGCCTTCAACTCCTCCGCAGCTATTTTGAGCCGACTGAGCAGCAAAGAGAAGACGGCGTGAAGTTGCCGAGCGCTGCTCACCGCGCAATCGCTTCGTTAATAGCAAAAGGGTACATCCGAGTCGTGGTCACGACCAACTTCGACCGTCTCCTGGAGCAAGCATTGGCGGACGTTAGTGTTCAGCCTATTGTCATTAGCACAGTGGATGCAATCATCGGTGCCACGCCGCTCGTTCATTCTTCTTGCACGATTGTGAAGGCCCATTGCGACTATTTGGACGTAAGGCTACGTAACACGCTAGAGAGTTGGGAGCATATCCGCAAGAATTGGATTCTCTCCTAGACCGAATTTTCGATGAGTACGGGCTGATTGTCTGTGGCTGGTCTGGAGAGTGGGACGTTGCTCTGCGCGCAGCTTTCGAACGCTGCAATACGCATCGCTATGGGACGTACTGGGCGATCCGAGGAAAGTTGGGGAAGGCAGCCGAAAAACTCGTCGACTTGAGAAGAGCGTCTGTAATTGAAATAGCCGATGCTGATTGGCTTTTCCAGGGATTGCAGCAGAAGGTTGAAGCGCTAGCAGATCTTTCGTTGACTGATCCCGTTTCTCCTCGTGTGGCAGTCGCCCAAGTAAAACGGTTTCTACGTAGCACGGAAGATCGCATTCGTCTGCACGACTTTATCATGGGGGAAACCCAGCGCGCCGCTACAACTCTCCAGAAAAGTGTTACAAGCAACTCTTGGGGTACACCTAGCCCTGATAGCGCACTTCGAAGACTTCGCTTCTACGAAGCAGAAGTTGGCGTTCTTTTGCCGGTGTTTGCCTGCATTGGCTACTGGGGAGGTGGAGAGACGTTCGAACTCTTGGGACGTTCTTTACAAACGCTATCGCAGCAAATTCGCCAACCAAACGCTGATGTAGCCTGGACGGATCAACAGAGGTATGCGGCTCTTCTACTCTTCTATTCCTGCGGACTTGGAGCGACAGCTAAAGAGAATTATGGGGTGCTGAATTACCTGTTTCGCCTTAAGGTCAAGCCGGACAAGGATGCACCTGATGAATTTTCGACGGTCTTTCTGAATCCAGGTAACATGTGGTCCCAATCTTTGCAGCAGCAGTTATTGACGGGGAGGCAGAGAGAGCATACACCGCTGAACAACTACGTCTTCGACCTGTTGCGAAGCCCACTTCGGGAGTATTACTCAACTGACTACGCTTATGAAGCGGCCTTTGACTGGTTCGAATATGTTCTGGCATTGGTCTATTGCGATCTGAAACTAAATCCTTCCGACCCACTGACCGACTCCGACAGGGTGTGGGGGCCTGTGGGAAGATTCTTTTGGCGAGTTTCTTCACGCCCAGAAGAATCAATACAGAGCCGAATGAATCTGCTGCCGCCTGGTAAACCTATACCGAGCCTTGTTCTCGCGGCAGCTGCATCAGGATTGTGTCAAAACCCAAACGGCGATTTGAACACAGTGCGGTACGAGTTTATAAAAAAGAGGTTCGATGCATTTATTAGCTATCAGAGATCGCAAAATGGAATCTTTTCCTGGTAGATGTCTGCCGCGCGGGGCCGGGTTCTGCATCCCGAAGCAGAACGGGAAGGCACCAGCGCCGCCAGAGAAACTGTGGCTATCGGTTGCGGAGCTGGCAAGCTTGAAACGCCTCAGGTCCGCAAAGTCTCAAAGCGATCACGCCACATTCCAGGCTTGTCGCCGTAGCTGTGCGACGTATCTTCAGAGGTCAGGAAACGTTAAGGACATCCAAGCTCACCTGCGTCATGCCGAAGCCAGTACAACGCTCGGCATCTACGTGCAGGAGATCCCCGAGAGCGTACGAGCTGCAGTTGAATCTCTGGACCGCTTATTGACTGATCGTTGGCCGGTTCATTCCGGTGGATCGGAATCGTGCAGTGAATTCATCGGATGAACTTGGAATAAGTGGGCAATGGGTTGGACGCTATGCGGGCACAAATTCCGGGCTCCTAGTTCTAGACCTCGACGATGTTGGCTCGCATTACGAAGGGCGTGCTTGCGCGTATGATGACAATCCCGCCTTGTCCGGTACGTTCGCTTTCATCAAAACTCCCGATAAGGCCACGTCATTCCACTCTAAGCTCCAACTGTCTCCAATC
>CAXUCT010000009.1:10804-25816 GCA_964249415.1 uncultured Bryobacteraceae bacterium
TCGATCCGCGCACGGGTTTACCCTCCACCTGGAATGAGCTTTCCGACCTCTTTCCAGGGGTTGTTTTCCCGAAAGATGCTGACATTGACTTGAATCTGAAATGTGAAACTCTTGAGGTCTCGTGGAAAACAGATATCGGGACGTCTAGTTCCGCTGAGATAGCAAGGAGCAGGGCGAACACCGAAACCGAATATCATGCGTTACCTAAGGTGACAACATGGGATCAGTTTAAAGAATTTGCCAACCAACTTGACCACCGACGTTACATCTTTCGTGGCCAAACTAAACCCTTACGCCTGCGTACTGCCTTCCACCGTACCGGCCGGGCTGATCTCATCAGGTTTGTCGATCAGGACGTCAAGACATTACATCGTCACTTAAGTCTTAGGACGAAGCATGTCTTCAACTTGAATATCGCTGATGAGAATGGAGCTTTTTACAATTTGCTCCAACACCATGGTTATCCCACACCGTTATTAGATTGGACGTACTCCCCGTTTGTGGCTGCATTCTTCGCCTACCATCGATTGAAGAACTCCGAAGCCGTTCGAGCGGGCTTGGAAAAGAAGGTTCGGATATTTATCTTCGATCAAAAAGCATGGCGCGAGCGATACCCACAAATCAGCCATCTAACCTGGCGTCCGCCTCACTTTTCAGTCATGGAGTTCATTGCCATCGACAACGAACGCTTAACGCCGCAACAGTCGGTTTCAAGTGTGACAAACATCGATGACGTAGAGACATATATTCGTTCAGCGGAAAGCGCAGAGCAGCAATACCTCCGGATAATTGACCTCCCGATGAACGAACGCCGTCGCGTGATGCAGGAGCTTAGTGTTATGGGCATCACAGCCGGTTCTCTGTTTCCCGGTCTGGACGGCACCTGTGAGGAGTTACGGGAGCGGTTTTTTGACCTCTGAATCCAAGCGTTATGGAAGCAAGGGAGCATGTCGAGGCGCGAACCTCAAACCGTTTTGAACACTTTTTGAACCCTGATTTCTCTCGACGTTGCGTAAATGGTTGAAAATATGGTGGGCGGTGCAGGGATCGAACCTGCGACCTCCTGCTTGTAAGGCAGGCGCTCTAACCGGCTGAGCTAACCGCCCGCATTGTGAACTACGCTTTCCATGTTCGCATGCGGACCTGCAGACGGTAAAGGTCAAGCCCCAATCAGGCGTGCGTACAAGCTGCGTGCCAAGCCCACATCCGTGGTCCCTTTGATGATGGCGCGGCCGTCGGGGAAAAAGGTCAACTGATATTTCGGCATAGACATCCGCAAAGCAAACTCGTTGACGCGGATCTCGCCGAAAGGGCGCAACCGCGACGCAAGCTGTTCGAGATCAAGAGGCTTCGTACTGTCATGCAGTTGAACTGCGTTGCGGCCACACAGGCTGACTGGAACCTGGCGCTGACCTTCCAAAAACCGGAATTCACGCGCGGCGCAAACGCGGCACTGGGGATCGGGCGGGCCGGCACTGACCTGTTTACTGGTCTGTTCCCAAACGTCTAGAGTATGAATCCGCGCCTGAAAATCGGGCCAGCCAACCAGCAGCCGCAGAGCTGTCGCCACCTGCAACGAGGCAACCGAAGCGGTGACGGATGCAAGCACACCGTTCACATCGCAGGTGGCCTGGGTCCCGGAAGGCGGGTTGGGGTACACACAAGCGAGGCACGGACCGTGGCCTGGAACTACGGGCATCACTATTCCATAACTGCCGATAGCGGCGCCGTAGATCCACGGGATGCGGAGCTTGACGCTAAGATCATTGAGGAGATACCGGGTCTCGAAGTTGTCTGTGCCATCCAGAATCAGATCGCAGCCCGCGACCAAGTCTTCCGCATTAGAAGGTGTGAGGTCAGTGACGAGCGGCTCTAAGTCGACGTCACCATTCAAGGTCCCTAGTCTGTGGGCCGCCGCGATTGCTTTCGGAGACTCGTTCCGCGCATCGTTTTCGTCGTAGAGCCACTGTCGTTGAAGATTTGTATAGTCGACGTAGTCGCGATCAATTAGCCGCAGGCGTCCAACTCCTGCACGCACGAGCGATTCTGCCTGGAAGCTTCCTAATGCGCCGCAACCTACCACGCAAACGGAGGCCTGGCGAATTTTGGCCTGTCCCGCGAGGCCGATGCCTCCAAATAGAATTTGGCGGGAATAGCGCTCGCTTTCGACCGGGGTCATCTAGGACGATCGTAACAGCGCGGCTCCTATTCACCCTGCTTTTGCTTGGTGCAAAAATTGCGATGGCTAGCGCCCAAGATGACCAGGGAACCGTGCAAGAAGCGCTTAAGTACGAGGGCCAGAAGATTGCCGCTATTCAGTTCGAACCGGAAGATCAGCCACTGACGCGAGACCAGTTGAATCGTAACTTGCCGTTTGCGATTGGCTCCGCTTTTCACGAACGTGATCTGCGGCAGGCGATCCAAAATCTGTTCTCGAGCGGCCGGTTTTCAGATTTAGCCGTTGACGCCGCGCGAGTGCCGGAGGGAGTGGAACTACGGTTCCTGACCAAACCTGCCTATTTTGTGGGGCGGATTGTCATTCACGGCGTGAGCGCTCCCCCGAATAGCGGGCAGCTTACGAGCTCGACAAAATTGCGGCTTGGGACTCCTTACTTAGACAGTGACCGTAACCAGGCGGTGGAATCCTTGCTGAACTTGCTGCGCCAGAACGGCTTCTATCACCCGAATGTGGACACGCAAGTCGAATTCCGGCGGCACTTCGAAGAGGCCAATGTCACTTTTAACGTAGATGAAGGCAAGCGCGCGCGCTTCGAGCAGCCGCAAATTACCGGAAATACACAGGGGGCAGAGGAAAGCATTGTTCGCGCAACACGTTGGAAGCGATTGTACGGCCTGCTGGGATGGCAGGAGGTCACGGGGGCACGCGTGCGGCAAGGTTTGGAGAGCATACGCGACTATTACGAGAAACGCAACCTCCTTGATTCACGGGTGACACTTACTCGCTTGGATTACCACGAGAAAACGAACACTGTTGAGCCCACAGTCCACATTGAAACCGGACCACACATTACCTTGAAAGCCACCGGAGCGAAGATCGGCGAGGGCAAGCTGAAGCAACTTGTGCCTATTTTTCAGGAGCATTCAAGCGATACAGATCTGCTGGTGGAAGGACAGCACAATATTGAACAATACTTGGTCTCAGAAGGCTATTTCGGCGCGCATGTGACCTACCAGAGTTCCGTAGCCGGCAACTTGGCGGAGCGGACGATCACTTACGACATCGATCGCGGCAGCCGCCACAAGTTCGTTTATCTTGCGATTAAAGGCAATCGATATTTTCGTTCCGCAACGATTCGGGAACGACTATATCTTCAGCCCGCCGAATTCCCCCGCTTTCCTTACGGTCGCTACAGCAGCGTATATCTCCGGCAAGATTTGCTATCCATACAAAATCTATACAGTTCTAATGGATTTCGCGACGTGAAAGTTACGGCCACGACTGAAGACGATTATCATGGCGTCAAGAATCGCCTGGCGGTCTTCATTGCGATCGAGGAAGGCCCACAATGGTTTGTTGCCGGACTTAAAATCGAAGGCCCAAACACCCATGATTTATCTGTTCTGCAGGCGCGGTTAGCGTCGCTTGAAGGGCAGCCTTTTAGCGAAGCCAATGTGGCAGATGATCGCGAAAACTTTCTTAACTACTACTACAACATTGGCTACCTGAATGCCTCATTCGACTATTATGTCGATCCAGCGAAACAGCTACACCGGGTGGACTTGCGCTATGTGATTCATCCGGGATCGAGGAAATATGTTCGTGAAGTGCTGGTGAGCGGGCTCGAAACCACTCGCCCCAGCCTGGTGTACCACCGCATTGAGCTGAGCCAAAAGCAACCGTTGTCATTAGCGGAAGAGACGGATAGCCAAAGAAGGCTATACGAATTAGGCATCTTTGCGCGAGTAAATACGGGTCTGCAAAATCCCGATGGCGAGGAAAACGAAAAGACCGTGCTCTATGACATCGATGAAGCGCGCCATTACTCGTTGAACGTTGGCGTGGGCGCGCAAATCGCACGGATCGGCGGAGGCGTTACTAGCCTGGACAATCCGGCTGGAAGCACTGGATTTGCACCCCGCCTTGCTGTAGGGATCACGCGGATCAATTTTCTGGGCTTAGGCCAGACAGTCGGGTTACAGACGGCCATCTCCACTATCGAGCAACGGGCAGCGTTGACCTACTTCATCCCACAGTTCGTCTCGAACGACAATTTGAATCTTACCTTCACGACGCTTCTGGAGAACTCGAGTGATATCCGCACGTTTACAGCACACCGCCGTGAAGCGTCTATTCAACTCGGCGAGAAGCTCTCGCGCGCTTACAGCCTGCAGTACAGGCTGGTGTTTCGAAACGTGACGCTCTCAAACCTCAAGATAGATAACTTGCTGGTGCCACTACTGTCGCAGCCAGAGACGGTCGGAATGGGCGAGTTCTCTCTCATTCAAGACAAACGCGATGATCCGACCGACGCCCATCATGGGGTCTACACAACTCTCGACCTCAGCTATGCGCCAGGCGCGCTGGGCTCGCAAACGCAATTCGCGCGCGGGCTCTTTCGCAACTCCACCTACCATCCGTTCCATCGCGATATTGTTTTTGCGCGCAGTACACAGTTCGGGGTGATCAGCAGAACTGGTGGCCGTCCAAGCGTGCCGCTCGCTGAGCGGCTCTACTCCGGCGGTTCCACTTCGATTCGAGCTTTCCCTGATTTCCAGGCAGGGCCGCGCGATCTGGCGACGGGCTTTCCGCTGGGTGGCAACGCTTTGTTCATTAACAATCTCGAGATGCGCTTTCCGCTGTACGGTGACAACTTGGCTGGCGTGATCTTCGAGGACGCGGGAAACGTTTACCAAACCCTGAGTGACTTCAGTCTGCGATTTCGCCAACGTGATCTGCAGGACTTCAACTATACGGTTCAGTCCCTTGGTTTCGGCCTGCGGTATCGCACGCCCATTGGGCCGATTCGCTTGGACCTTTCATTTAGTCCGGACGCGCCGCGCTTCTTTGGGCTAAAAGGAACCGAACAAGACTATCTGAACGGAACGGCGGTCGCCCAAGTTCAAAAGATCAACGCTTTTCAATTTCATTTCTCGCTCGGGCAGGCATTTTGATGCGTGGTTGCGCGTTGTTTCTTTCGCTGGCGTGTTGCTTGCACGCGGAGATCATCGACCGGCTGGCTATCACTGTGGGCCAGCGGGTAATCACCGAAAAGCAGCTTGATGAAGAGATCCGCGTTACGGCCTTTCTGAATCGCGAGCAGCTCTCCCATACTTCAGCTGCACGGCGCGTGGCGGCGGACCGGCTGGTGGAACAACTGCTTGTAAAACGGGAGATGGAGCTAAGTCATTATCCGTTGCCGGACGCTGAAGATGTGGAAGCGTATTTCACTCAGATTCGCATCGGCCTGGATTCTGCTACACCGTTTACTCAGTCGTTATCTGAGTACGATCTGACTGAGTCAACTCTCAAGGAGCATTTAGCGCTGCAGTTAACGGCGCTGCGGTTCGTAGAATATAGGTTCCGGCCGGATATCGGTATCTCGGACGCGGACATGCAAGCCTTCTATAAACGAAAAGTAGCGGCATGGAAAGCAGATCACCCGGGCATACCGCCGTCGCTGGAGTCACTGCGGGACTCCATCCGGGAAGCTCTTCTTGAGCAGCGTACTGATGAGGTGCTCATCGCCTGGCTGGAAGAAAGCCGGAAGTTGGTCAGTATTGTCTATTTGGACAAGAGTCTCCAGTGATTGAATCATGAAACTCCGCGCCCCACGTCTGGCTAGCGCTGCTGCAGCAATTTGCGCGGTCTTCTTGATCGTGTCGGCGGGTGCGCTGTTCACGTTACAGACGCAATGGTTCAAGGATAAGGTTAGACGCGAAATTGTTGGCGCGGTGGAACAAGCTACCGGAGGGCGTATTGAGCTCCGTTCGTTCGATTACCATTGGCAAACGCTTACTGCCGAATTCCAAGACTTCGTCGTTCACGGAACGGAGCGTGATTCAGCGGCACCGCTCTTTCACGCGAGTTCGATGCGGGTGGAGCTCAAGATCATTTCAGTTTTCAAGCGGAATATCGATTTGGCGTCGATAGTTGTCCGCGGTCCTCAGTTCAATTTGATTGTGGGTCCCGATGGCGGTACAAATATTCCTGTTCCCCCAGCGGGACCGACAAGTCTGACCGCGAAGGTCGATGCATTACTCAATTTAAAGGTGCACCATTTCGAATTTGACGATGGTTTGTTTCGAATTGGGCTTCGTCGTATTCCGCTCGACGCTCGAGGAGAGGACACCTTTTTGCTTCTCACCTATGACCGTAGCGGGAAGCGTTATGACGTGAAGTTTTCCTCGCGCGAGTTACACATCAATTCGAATCCCTTACGGCCGTACTCCGGGAATATGAATGCCACTGCTCAGCTGGAGCGAGACGGCCTGTCCATTCAAAGTGCTGTGTTCCAGTCTGGCGAGTCTTCCGTTCGGGCCAGCGGCACGCTTCAACATTTTGAACAGCCTGTGATCGATCTGCGACTATCGGCTAGCGTTGATGCGACAGACGTAGCCGCCATCACAAAATTCGAAAGGATAGGCGGCGGACACTTTAGCGTAGAGGGATCCGGGCACTACGACGAGAACACGTTATATCGGTTCCAGGGAAAGATGACTGGCACGGACGTGGCCTACCGCCTCCAGCACGTGGAGTTCCGAAAGATAAATTTTGAATCTGACGTGCTCGTGCGACCACAAGATGTTGAGCTGACGCATTTAGTTGTGGCGGCGCTGGGCAGCACGCTGTCGGGTCAATTGGCTTTTAAGCACGGTCGTGATTTGCAGTTGGAGGGAAACTTGGCGGGTCTTGCTGTTGGCAAGGCCGTGGCGCAGTTTTCGAAGCAGAAGTTATCGTGGTCCGGCGTAGCGGGGGGACCATTTCAGATGCGCGCAGTTCTGAGCGGAGGTTGGCGCGACCTGGCGGTCCAAAGCAATCTCTCGATTGTGCCCGGAGCGGGCGGGATTCCTCTTTCCGGGGCCTTGGATGCGAACTACAGGATGTCCGGAAGCGTCGTTGAATTCGGGAAATCGTACCTCAGGGTTCCGCACACACAGCTAACATTCTCAGGTACTTTGGGAGCGGATTTAAATGTGGTGCTCGACAGCACAGATCTGAACGACTTAACTCCAGTTCTTCAGCTCATCAAGTCACCGAGATCTCAAGTCACCCTGCCCGCTTTGCTTCAGAACGGCAGTGCGCATTTCAACGGGCGAGTTGCCGGTGCGCTGAACGATCCGCAATTTGCCGGCGGCTTGGCGCTGGAGCATTTCGAGGCACGGGGGCAAATATGGGATCAGTTACGGGTCCGCGTTGCAGCAAGTGCCAACGCAATGGAACTCGCATCTTTTGTGCTTACGCAAGGTTCTCTACATGCCAGCGGAGATGGTCGCGTTGGACTACAGAACTGGACGGTGACCAACAATAGCGCCCTCAGCGCAAGAGCCCGTTTCGATGGGGCGGATATGGTGAAAGTAGCTGACGCATTCTCTGGCATGAAGGCTCTATTGATCCGTGGTATTGCCGCCGGCACCGTCGATCTAAGAGGAACCGTCATCAGACCTCAGGGCACGGCACAGCTTGCTGTCTCCAACGTTGACGCATTCGGCGAAAAGCTCAATGAAGTTCAAGTGGCGGCCACGTTGGAAGGTGAAACTCTGCAGATCACCCGTGGGCACATGCAGGCGGGTCCCGCTGCGCTGTCCTTTTCGGGTGACTATCGGCACACGCCGCGATCCTGGGAAGAAGGCCAGCTTGATTTGAAGATCGATAGTAACGGATTCCCGCTGGCTAGCCTTGCTCCGGTTCACGACTATCAACCGGGATTAAATGCACGATTCGAGATCCACGGGCAAGTTGCGCTACGTGTTTCACCGGATCGGATTGAGCCACTAAGTGCCAACGGAACGGCTGTGCTGCGGGAGATAACAGTGAACAATGTGCCTTACGGGAGCCTCACGTTGAACGCCGGTACACACGGTCAGACCCTTACGTCAGAGTTTTTCGGAGACCTTCGTGGGAGCCGGCTCAGTGGATCGGCCCAGATGCAACTAACAGCTGACAATCCGGTGGTGGGAGAAGTGCACGTTGAGCAGCTCCAGCTATCCACGATCGCTGCCATGATTGGTTCACCATCCTCAAACCCGCGCCTTCAAGGTTTTCTACAGGGCGGGTTCACGTTTGAAGGGCCGCTTCAACGGCTGGATAGAATGCACGGGACTATCTCGCTACAACAGCTGCAACTCAGCCCCAACGTTGCTGGTCCATCAAGACCAAGCCCTACTGACGTTATCTTTTGCAACACAACTCCCATGGTGCTGCAGTATGCAAACGGCATCGCAACAGTTTCCAATTTCCAGATCGGGGGTAAAGGAACTATTCTCACGGCCAACGGTTCGATTCCGTTGCTTCCAAGGAGACCGGTCAACTTGAAAGTAAGCGGCTCGGCGGGTCTACAAATCCTCCGACTGTTTTATTCCAACATGCAATCGTCGGGCGAATCTTCAGTGAATGCTTCCATAGAGGGCACACTGTTGAACCCCATTGTGAACGGCACGCTGGATTTGAAGAACGGCGCCTTTGCAGTCAGCAGCGTTACGAACGGGCTTACTGCGGTGAATGGCCGGGTTAGGTTCGATCGCGATAGGGCCACAATTGAGAGGCTGACGGCGCAAACGGGAGGCGGCGAACTTTCGGTAGGAGGGTTCATTAGCTTCGGCAAAGGTGGCCCGCTGGTTTATCGATTGGAAGCGAATGCCGAAGACGTCCGGGTGCGTTACGGCGGAAGTGTAAGCGTCACGGCGACTTCGCAGTTTCGACTGACCGGTACCAGCGAGAGCAGCATTCTGTCCGGCACTGCCACGGTTTCGCGCGTCATCTTCAATCCCAATACAGACATTGGTAACTTGCTGACGTCTGCCGCAGCCCCAGTCGCTTCTCCCAGCAACGAGAAGGAGTTTCTAACGGGGATGCAATTTGATATCCACGTGGAGAGCGCTCCGAACCTTCAATTGAGCACCGAACTGAGCCGTGACGTGGAGGCGGAGATTGACCTTCGGTTGCGCGGCACTCCAGAGAAACCCATTCTGCTGGGTAACATCACCGCCAACCAGGGCGATATTAGAGTATTCGGGACTAAGTACAGCATCAATCGCGGAGAAGTAAGCTTCGTAAACGCTGTGAAGATTGAGCCGGTGCTGGATATGGATCTTCAGACGCAAGCGCGCGGCATTACTGTGGATATTACTATTTCCGGAGCGCCGGGCAAACTAAATATTAATTACCGATCCGATCCCCCGCTGCAACCTCGAGACATCATTGCGTTACTCACGGTGGGCCGCGCTCCCGACATCGCTTCGAATGTTCCCAATGCGCAGGTCACGAATGATGTAAGTGCTTTACAGTCGGGAGCTAACACTGTTTTGGGGCAAGCAATTTCGCCGGTTTCAAATCGCCTGTCCAAACTCTTCGGCATCACAAACATCAAGATTGATCCGTTGGTGCAAGGCATCACCAATACGCCACAGGCACGGCTTACCGTGGAACAACAAATCTCCCGGCAGATTACAGTGACGTACGTCACGAACCTTTCACAAACTTCAGAGCAGATCTTCCGATTGGAGTGGGCGTTCAGTCCCCAGTATTCGCTTGTCGCGTTGCGTGATGATAACGGCGAGTTTGGAATAGATATTCAATACAGAAAGCGCTTTAAATAACGCCCATGAAACTGAGAACGGCACAAGGCAAGCTGAAGATCGAACACAGCATTATCGACCGCCTGAGGCCTGTGCTGGAACGGCTGTTGAAAGATAACGCAGAGGTTCGTTCTGTCATTCCGGGCGTGATTCGACCTGTACGAGACGCTCGCGGCGAGCCTAGCATTCGCATTACGGTGCCCACAACCAACGGCTGGAAAGGCATAGCGCTGAGTGCCGGCGCTCGCCAGGAACTTTTTATTAGCACCGGTCTTCAAAAAGAAGAGCTTGAAAGAGCCATTCGTCAAGCCGTGACGCCGGACTCCCGCTAGCGGCAGTGTTAGAGAGTGCGAACCATATGATCGGGGCAGGCAAGCTGTGTTTCAGCGAAGAGGCGCTGAGGTAAGTAGAGCCCGTATTTTGCAAGAAAAGGCACGATAGAGTAGGTTCGTTCCTGCAGGTGGCGGTTGGGATACACAAGGTTGATCAGGTAAGTCGCATCCCGACCGGCACGTACCTCTCGTCGCATGGTTTCGCGCGCAGTCTTCTGCGCCAGCTTGTCAACCTGATACAGAATTTTGGCCCTACTCTTCTTCAAGGCAGCTTGCAAAGTTGGATCGAAGCTCATCAACTTCCCATTGAGAGTGGAGAGTGAGGAAGCTAAATTCGAGCGCAAAGACTCGAATTCTTGATTCAATGTGGCAGGTACAAGCTTGGCTGCAATGCGGCTCTTTACTTTTTCCTGATAGTCCATCAGATCAAGCGCATGGAGCCCCAAGTGATCCAGAAGCTTAGTCGCCCGCGCATCCAGCAGTGTAAAGCTGTTCCGTGGATAGATCAGTGGCATGCGACCTAGTAACTGTTTATAGAGCACTTGGCTCTGCGCCAGATATGCAATTTCCGCGGGTCCACCAATGTAACTTACGGTAGGAAGCAGAAAGTCCTGCATGACCGGACGTAGTAACGCATTGGGCGACAGCCGGTCTGCTAACCCCTGCAGTTCGCTTGCCGTGTAGGAACGGTCTCTGGTGACAAACTGGCCATCTTTGAAGCGGATCGGAACCCGCTTGCCCTCGGAAAGCAGAAACAACAGCGATGCATCGTCGTCCACTAAAACTTGCGAATGATAACCAGCTGCGCTCAGCTCCCGATCGCGTTGCCGCAGCGCCGGAACCAACTCCGGAAGCCGCTCGGTCACTTCGCTCATGAGTGGAGCTGCGATCTGCCGGATCTCAGGCGCCAGCGGGTCAAGGTAAAGCAGGCCGTAATCCTTGAGAATATCTTGCAGCAACGCGCGGAAGGCCTCGCCGAACGTGGCTCCCCGACGGTAGGCCACCTTCACGCGATCCAGAACGGAATCCGCGTAGGGCAGATAGCCCAGCGCGGCCCGCAACTCTGCGAACGGGACATCGCCGAGTGGCACTTCGCCGACTGGCCCGGAATTACCGAATGAATTTGTGACTGAGACCTTTCTGGGGGTCGCCTCTCCATCGAAAACCCAGGCATGGTCCACTTCGGCCAAGTCGTGGTCTTCTGTTGCAAGCCAAAAGATGGGAACAGCAGCAGTTCCCTTCTGATCCAGATGATCCGCTACTCTGATGGCGGTTAATGCTTTGTAAATGGTGTACGCCGGCCCGGAAAACAATCCTACTTGCTGTCCGGTTACCACCGCGACCGTGCCAGGTTGAGCCAGCTTTGAAAGCGCGGGAGAGTCGCCATTCTGGCGGCGCAGAGCAGCGATAAGTTGGGTTCGTCGACCGTCGGGGTATTGGACCTGCTGAGCGGAACGATTTAAGGCATCGGGATCGGAGAAATGCAAAGAGTAGAAGTCAGCTACCCTTTCAAAATGGTAGAGATAATCGCTTAAGAGCTTACTCGTGCCGGGAATGAGGTCTTGTGGGACACACGGCGGCTGCATAGTTCGATGCGCAGTTAGCAGATGACCACCGCACGGTTAAAGTTACCAGATCTTGGACGCAGGATGGAGAATGTAAACAGGCCACATGGACGAGCAAGAGTTTAAGACGCGGGCAGACACTGCTTTAGAATCGCTGTATAAAAAGCTTTCGGTGGCGTCGGACCATTACGATTTCGAGCCCGACTTCAACGCGGGCGCGCTCGCGATTGAGTTCGAACAGCCCAAGGCGAAATTCGTGGTTAGTCCCAACACGCCGGTTCGCCAGATCTGGGTTTCTGCGCACGCCAAGAGCTACAAGCTGGATTGGGACCCGGCGAAACAGACGTTCGTTCTTCCTGACACAGGTGAAACGTTAAATGAACTGATTGGTTCGGCGATTGGGCTACAGGTTGAGCAAGAGGTCAGGCTCTAGCGCTGTGCCGGGCGTCTACATTTCGTATCCGTTTTGCAGTCAGAAGTGCAGCTTTTGCAATTTCGCTTCAGACGTGGGATCGCGCTACGACAAGGCGAAGTACGCATACACGTTGCTCTGCGAGTTGAGAGCGCATATCTGGGACTATCTACCGGAGACGATCTTTTTTGGGGGCGGCACACCGAGTTTGATGTCGCCTGAACTGCTGTGCGATCTGATGAGCGCCATTCCGGGCGGCCATCTCACAGAGGTGACGATGGAGTGTGCTCCGGGAACCATCTCGCGCGAGAGCGTAGCCCTGTGGCGAGAGTGCGGGGTCAATCGCGTCAGCCTGGGGGTGCAATCCTTCGTAAGCGCAGAGCTTCGTCAAACGGGAAGGCGACATACGGCAGCGGCAGTGGAACGCGATCTCGACATTTTGCGAGAGGGAGGCATCAGCAACGTCAATCTGGATCTGATTGCCGGCCTGCCTTCGCAGACGCTTGATTCCTGGAATCGATCGCTCGACTGGATGGAGCATCTCCATCCGCCGCACGCTTCGGTTTACCTTTTCGAAGTAGACGAAGACAGCCGATTGGGCAAGGAGGTGATACTCGGCGGCTCACGGTATGGCGCGAATATCTTACCTAACGACGACCTCTGCGCAGACCTGTACGAAGCGGCTGTAGAGCGCCTCGCCACAATGGGGATCTCGCGGTATGAGATATCAAACTTTGCTCGCGAGGGCTACCAGTCACGCCACAACCTGAAGTATTGGAAGTTGGAGCCGTATATCGGCTTCGGCTTGGACGCACATTCATTTGATGGCCGGTACAGGTGGGGAAATCCGGACACGCTTCCGGCTTATTTCGCGGCGCGGGAGGCTCCCGATGCACGGCCGCTTGAGTGCGTTGAGGCGAATGCTTCAGAAGAGCGGTTCTTCATCGGATTGCGTCTGACGCACGGGATCGTTCCAAGCGAGGAAGAGTGGTCGCGCTTCGCAGTGCCCATCGACAGGTGGATACTTGCCGGCATGCTGGAACGTGCCGGGGACCGGCTGCGATTATCTCATCGCGGACACCTGGTTTCTAATGAAATCTTTCAGGAGTTTGTGGGTGCCTGATCCAGCGCCGCAGGAGAGAATCATGATTGATCTGCGAAGTGATACCGTCACAAAGCCTTCCGCTAACATGCGTGCAGCGATGGCGAATGCGGAGGTGGGTGATGACGTGTATGGCGAAGATCCCACCGTCAACCGGCTGGAGCGGAGAGCGGCCGAAATTTTCGGCAAAGAAGCCGCGCTGTTTGTTCCCACCGGAACCATGGGCAACACCATAGCGGTGAAGCTGCATACTCATCACGGCGAGGAGGTCATCTGCGAAGCGCGGTCTCATATCGTCGATTGGGAGCTTTCCATGATGGCTTGGTTCGCGGGCTGCCAAGCGCGCATGGTTCCCACCGCCGACGGCCTGCTGACGTGGAAGCAGATTGAGGCAGCAGTGCGGCGCAAAGGACCGCACAACGCACCCACGACGCTGATCTGCCTTGAAAATACGCACAACATGTCCGGCGGAACGGTGTATCGGCAGGACGCAATCGACGAGATTTGCGAAGGCGCTCATCAGCTGGGCTTGAAAGTTCACGTTGACGGAGCGCGCATCTTCAACGCCTCGGTTGCGACCGGCACGCCTGTGGCGAGGATTACGCGCGAGGTAGATTCGGTGATGTTTTGCCTATCGAAGGGACTGGGCGCGCCTGCGGGTTCAATGCTGGTGGGAACCGCCGGAGCCATCGAACAAGGGCGCCTCTATCGCAAGCGGCTGGGCGGCGGTATGCGCCAAGCCGGTGTCCTGGCCGCTCCAGGACTAATCGCGCTGGAGGACTCGCCGGCGCACCTTGACGGAGATCATCAAAATGCTCGTTATTTAGCCGAGCAGTTGTCGCAGCTTCCGGGTGTACAGATCAAAGCGCCTCAGGTGGAAACGAACATTGTCATCTTCAACATCGCCGGGACTGGCTTGTCAACCGCAGAATTTAGCCAGGAACTGAAATCGCGCGGGGTATTGGCGAACGGCATCAACGCCGTCCAAATGCGCATGGTTACGCATTCGGACGTATCACGAGAGCAGTGCGAGCAAGTTGTCCAGGTGCTGGCTAAGGTGGCATCGCAGAAAACTGCTGATGCGGTGCCGGTCTGATACCATTCATCGGTGCTCATTCTGTCGGCCGTGTTGGCCATCTTCGTCTATGGCCTGATCGCGCCCATTCTCGGCGCACTTTTGCCTACTTATGCGCTGAGCGCCGGGCAACAGGGCACTCTTGCGATGGTGCAAGCTCTTGGCCTTGTGGTCGCGTCGCTATCGGCTGGACCAGTCATAGATGTGAAGGGAAGCAAGCTGGCACTGCTGGTAGGGCTCGCGCTGATTGTTGCATCGCTGGCCGGAGCTCCAAACGCGGGCGGCTACACGGGGCTGCTGATGGTGTATTTCGTTTTGGGCGTGGGCGGCGGAATCGTAGTTACTGCTGGGAATTCCTTAGTCGGGGCAGTGGAGCCGAACAGGCGCGGCTCGGCGCTGAACTTTCTGAATCTGTTCTTTGGACTCGGCGGCATCGTCACCACTTTTGTGGCGAGCGATCGCATTGATCCTGCCATCGTCTGCTATTCCATTGCGGTCCTCGCGGCTATCTCGCTGCTTGTCACGGCCGCGACGAAGATGCCGTCGCCGTCTGGCGAATTGAGCTTTCGTCTACATGAAGTGCCGACGCTGCTGTCACGCCCGGCGTTGATCCTGCTAAGTTTGTTTTTGTTTCTCTACGTGGCGTGCGAAGTGGGTGTCTGGAATTGGCTGAAAACCTATCTGATGACAGTCAACTTCGACGAGAAAACGGCGGGACACGTGGTGAGTTATGGATTTGCTTTTGGCATCCTGCTTGGGCGCGTGGTGGT
>CAXUCT010000010.1:0-5519 GCA_964249415.1 uncultured Bryobacteraceae bacterium
ACCAAAATCCCGAGGGCGAAGCCTGGGAGACTGCCGATCGCTACCTCAGCGGCAACGTACGCGCGAAACTCGCCGTTGCCCAAGCTTCAGAGCAAATCGATCCGGCGTATCGCCGGAATGTGGAAGCGCTCCGGGCTGTCCAGCCGAAAGACCTGGAACCGAGCGAGATCGAAGCGCGACTCGGATCATCGTGGATTCCATCCTCAGACATCCGCGACTTCGTGACCGAGTTATTAGATGTGTCCCGCGCAAGCGTGAAGGTTGGATACGCCGAGACCATCGCGACCTGGACCATCGAGCTCGACTATGGCGCAAAGCACGTCGTGAACAACACGACGACTCACGGCACCGCCCGCTTCCGTGCGTCCGAGTTGATCGAGCAATCACTGAATGGGCGCACACCTACGGCCTACGACGAGGACGCGGACGGAAACCGCACGGTAAATCAGCCGGAAACAATTGCTGCGAGAGAAAAGCAGCAGCAGTTGAAGGATCGGTTTCGCGATTGGGTTTGGGAAGATCGCGAACGCGCGGCACGGCTGGCGCAAGAATACAATTTCCGATTCAACAACATTCGGCTCCGCGATTTTGATGGCTCGCATCTAAGCTTGCCGGGAATGGTGCGAACCTCCCTCCGCGATGGAGATCTCGCGCCCCATCAAAAGAATGCCGTATGGCGCATCCTTCAGGGAGGCAGCCCCTTGTTGGCGCATGTCGTGGGAGCCGGCAAGACGTGGACCATGACTGCCGCCGCGCGATGGAACTCCGCCGCCTCGATCTCGCCAAAAAGCCGATGTTTGTCGTGCCGAATCATTTGGTGGACCAATGGGGAGCGGAGTTTCTGAAGCTGTACCCCCAAGCTCGCCTCTTCGTTGCCGGGAAGGACCAGTTTGAGACTGGCAATCGGCCAGCAGGCGATGGCTCGCATCGCGACTGGAAACTATGACGCCGTGATCGTCTCGCACCGGTCGTTCGAATTCCTGCCAGTATCGGACGCCTACTTCAACCGATTCGTCGAGAAGCAAATGGCGGAACTCGATGCCGAAATCGGCGTGGCTAAGAACTCCAAGGACGACACACCCCGCATGGTGAAGGAGCTGGAGAAAGCCAAAAAACGTCTGACGGTCAGGCTGAAGAAACGAGCGGACCGCGACTCAAAAGACCGCACCATGACATTCGAAGAGTTGGGTGTCGATCAGCTTTTCGTGGACGAGGCTGACCTCTACAAGAATTTGGCCTACGTCACAAAAATGAGCAGGATCGCTGGCTTACCGAACTCCGACAGCAACCGCGCATTCGACATGTTCCTGAAGATTCGCTACCTTCAAGAGCACGGTGATGGACGCGGGGTCGTCTTCGCCACCGGTACACCCATCTCCAATACCTTAGCCGAGATGTACACGATGCTCCGCTATCTCGGACCGGAGATGCTCTCCGAGCGAAAGGTTGATCACTTCGATGCTTGGGCAGCAAACTTTGCCGAAGCGGTGACATCGCTGGAACTCTCACCGGACGGATCGGGATACCGGATGCACACCCGGTTCGCCAAATTCATCAATCTTCCCGAACTGCTTACCGTCTTTCGCTCCGTGGCAGATGTGCAAACGGCAGATATGCTGAATCTCCCTCGACCCGCGCTGGAAAACGGTAGACCGGCTATAGAAGCAGCACCCGCCAGCCCTGACCTGAAGGCGTTCATCCGAACCCTGACGGAACGGGCAGAACGGTTGAGAAAAGAGCGCGTGGACCCGGCAGTGGACAACATGCTGAAGATCACGGGCGAAGGGCGAAAAGCGGCGCTCGACATGCGACTGATCGATCCGAAGCTTGAGCCGGAGACGGAGACGAAGATTGATCGCGCCGTTTCCCGCATCGTCAGGATTTGGAAGGCGACCCAGGATGAGCGCTCGACTCAACTCGTCTTTAGCGACCTTTCAACGCCCGATCCGCAACGATTCAACGTTTACGACGATGTCCGTTCGAAGCTCGTCAAAGCGGGCGTGCCCGCCCGCGAGATCGGGTTCATCCATGATGCCGAGACTGACACAGCCAAGAAGCTGCTGTTCGATGCGGTGAACGCTGGAAGGGTGAGGATACTGCTCGGGTCGACCGAGAAGATGGGCGCCGGCACGAACGTTCAGCGACGACTCGTGGCGCTTCATCACCTGGATGCGCCTTGGCGGCCACGCGACATCGAGCAACGAGAAGGCCGGATCTTGCGCCAGGGCAACGCGAATAAAGAAGTTCAGATCTTCCGCTACGTCACCGAAGGGTCCTTCGACGCCTACATGTGGCAGACGCTCGAAACCAAGGCCCGCTTCATCCAACAGGTGATGCGGGGAGAAACCTCGGTGCGCTCGGCCGAGGATCTAGAGAGCGGCGCGCTCACCTACGCGGAAATCAAGGCAATTGCTTCCGGCAATCCTGCCGTCGTTGAAAAAATTAAAATCGATACTGAAATCAGAAAGCTCGATCAGTTACGGGCCGTTCACGCCAATCAGCAGCGCCACATCCGTTGGGAGATTCGCGACCTGCCACGGCAGATCACGGAAGCGAAAGAGCAGCTGGCCCATATCGAAGGTGACGTCGCCACAAGAAACGTAAGCGAGTCCAGCGAGTTCAGCATGACAGTAGGCAATCGCGTCTTCTCCGGCAAGGGCGCGCGAGAGGAAGCGGCCAAAGCTCTGACGTTCGCGGTACTCTCCTGGCGTGACGACCAAACGATGCAGCCGCGCGGTTCTGTCCGGGGTTTCGAAATATTGAGCAGAGGGAAGAGCGGCGGTTTCGGACTGCTCCAAGAGGACGAACGGATTCCCGAGCTGTTTGTGCGCGGACGCGCCACATACTCGGCAAACCTGAATGCGACGAACCCCATTGGCACCGTGCAGAGCATCGAACACACGTTGAGGAATTTAGACAAACTCGCGGCTGAGCAGCAGACCCGCGTGGCTCGTATTGAGAAAGAACTTGCCGATTACCAATCGCAGGCGGATCGCCCGTTTGAGCACGAGGAGTGGCTGAAGCGGATGCTCACGCGCCAGTCAGAGCTCCATTCTCTCTTGGACCTCGACAAGGGCGACCAACAGGGAGTTGACTCCGTCCCCGATCTCAAGGACGAACCGGACACCGGGCGGACTGCGCCTGCAAAATCGCTAGGCCGTGACGACGTAGCGAAAATGGCCCAAGCGTATATGCGCACGTCGGGAATCGCCATTCGAGAAATGCCTATCGCCGAGCGCACACCGCCGCAGACAGGTCCTGTCACCGGCAGGGCTGTTGCTAAGGATCAGGAAAATGTTGCGTTCGCAACCTCCGCTAACAGCTTTTTTGTCCTCCTGTCAACTTCTCTGGATCGCGACGTACAAATAGGCGAACGATTGTCTCTGCGCTTTCACCAAGGCCGCGTGTCAATCGACAGCGTCAGGGACCGAGGAAGATGATTTAGTAAACGTTCCTCGTAAGGCCGTGACAAAGAGCGGAGGCGCACGGGAGTGACGCGCTGCCTGAGCCGGTTCTCCTGCGTGGCCCTATGGTGCAAACCCGCGCTTGGCATTAAAGCTAAGGGCTCCGGTACAGAAGTTTGCCAACGGGCGTTGGGTGGCTACGAGCGCCTCTACGACCCGCAAATTTGCCGGTTGCGCATCATACGTCAACTCTAATGCCGAAATTACGGTTCGGCAGTCGGCTTCATCGAAATAATTAACCGCGAGGGAATCAATAAAGAGCAACTTTGGGTTTGGAGAGGCTAAAAACTCTGCGTTACCCTGTTGAACGGGCTAGGCGTCAGTTTTGCAGATTAACAAAGTCCAAATCCAGAATTTCCGGTCAATTTGCGAGCTAGAAGTGCAACTTGACGAGACCACCGTGATAATTGGGGCGAACAATACTGGCAAAAGCGCCATTGTTGAGGCAATCCGAATAGCGCTATCCCGACGTTGGGGGCAACGCGGAACTGGATTCACCGAGTATGACGTTCATTGTCCGACCGAGACGTTCGATCCAAGGGCTGGACCACCAGTCCGAGTCTCTTTGCAGCTTGAAGAAACGCCAACCGCGACCTGGGACGCCGATATGGTCGCTGCTCTCGACGATCTTGTGGTGATTAATGAGCTCGGCCGCAGCTTGATCTCTTTGCGTGTATCGTGCGCCTGGGATCAGGATACTGAGGCGTTTGAGCCCACCTGGGAGTTCCTCGACGCAGCCGGTCAGCCTCTCACTCAAAAAGCACAACGTGCAACGAATCTGTCTGGGTTCTTTGCCTACGCTCCATTGTTTTATCTACCTGCGTTGCGCGATGCAGCAGATGAGTTCGGTCCACGTTCCTCTCTGTGGAGTCGGCTCCTGAAGTCCATCCGGATTCCGAACGAAGTCGAAGGTGATGTGCAGGCTACGCTCGAAGCTCTTGATGCGAAGTTGCTCGAAGCGGACCCGCGATTAAGCGAGATTGCCGCGACAATTGGCTTGGCTGCGAATGTGGGAGTTGGACAAGGCGAAGGGGATGCGCGGCTTCGTATGCTGCCGATGAATACCTGGGATCTAATTTCCCGTGCTAGCGTCGTGTTGAAGAATGAGACCTTAAGACCCTGGTTGCCACTCGATCATCACGGTCAGGGGCTGCAAAGTCTGTCGGTTATCTTTTTGTTTCAAGCGGCGGTATTTCAACAACTTAAAGAGGAGCAAACCGGGACCGAGCCAATATTTCTATTGGAAGAACCAGAAGCGCATTTACATCCTCAGGCCGCAAGGACGCTTTGGGAACGCATAAGCAAACTTCCGGGTCAGAAGATTGTAACGACTCACTCTCCCTATTTCGTTCAGAACGTCCCGCTGCGCAATCTTAGGTTGGTGCGGATGCATGACGGCCAAACGGAGCTTTCCTTTATGCCACGTCGAATTGTCTCGAAGCTGAGCTGGAACGACGCCGTCGCCCAACTTGCGGCTCATCAGGCCAGAATGTTCGTAAAAGATGAGGCAAGCGGTCGAGTTGCCTCTACGACTTGGTTCGAGCCCAAAGTTGCTCAGGATCTAGCGGGTTGCTTCAGGGCAACAGGCGACTCGACGAACATCGAAATTGCTGTTATAGAGTTCCATCGTCAGTGTCGTGGCTTGGTGACCGCCCAAGAAGAGCATGAGCTCTCGTTTCTCGGTCGAAGGGTTCGTGGAGAGATTTTCTTCGCCAGGCATTGGGTGCTAGTGGAGGGCCAGTCTGAATATGTCCTACTGCACGCAATCGGTCGCGCGCTTGATTACCCATTGGACCGCCACGGAATCGCTGTGATCGACTTTCAGAACAATGGTGACGCGGCAATATATCCCGCCTTGGCGACGTCATTCGCAGTTCCCTGGCGAATGATTACCGACGGCGACGCTGAGGCGGAGAAATTTCGCACGCAGCTACTGAAGCGCGGGTTTTCCGAGGATGATTTGAAAGGTCGCCTCACTACGCTTCCCCGGCCCAACGATCTTGAAGGCCAGCTCGTACTTGACGGACACGAACAGAGGCTTCGCGCCATTTTGAC
>CAXUCT010000010.1:5529-10549 GCA_964249415.1 uncultured Bryobacteraceae bacterium
GCTTCTACTTGTCCGCGAGCTGAGTTCTTGAAACGTCTCAGGAACAAGAAGATTGCTTGTATTAGTCGGTTAGCGCTTCAGGTCGAGAGTGACCAAACGCTGGCACTTCAGATGCCCAAACTCTTTGTCGCCCTGGTCCAAACATTAATCAAAGGCGGTACATAGTGACGCCCGAACTCGAGTCTATTCTCGCTAGCCTCACCTCCATTCAACGGGAGGCGGCGTTTTGGGGGGAGGGCTCTGCGCTGGTTCTGGCTGGACCTGGCTCAGGCAAGACTCGAGTGTTGACGGCTCGAATCGCTAGGATACTCGACGAGAGTCGACAACGCAATTTCCGCGTCTTGGCATTGACGTTCACGACTAAAGCAGCCGCGGAGATGCGGGAGCGTGTCAATGAGCTCGTTCCCGGACTGACGGAGCGGACGTTCATTGGAACGTTTCATGCGTTCTGCACGCAGCTGCTTAGGCAGCACGGGTCGCACCTTGGAGCCTCGCCCGACTTCGCGATCTTCGACCAGGATGCCGATCGTGAAGCAATTCTCAATGATGCCCTTGTCGCGGCAGCCAGGCGGGGCGAACCTGTGACGCCAGACGACGTGCGCTGGCTTCGTACCATCGACGAACTTAAGTCTCGCCTCATAGTTCCGGAGAAGGCGGCAACTCGGTTCCGCGACGCTAACTCTGCCGAAACCGTAGCTCGTGTGTATGCTCTTTATGAAAACGCGCTACAGGAGCGAAATAGCATGGATTTTAATGGCCTCATTCTGGGGGCCTGTCGACTGCTGCGCGACGTTCCTGGTATAGCGGAGAGAACACGGCGAACTTTTCCCTATTGGCTGATCGATGAATTTCAGGATACATCGCCTGCTCAATATCGTCTCATCCAACTCGCCGCAGGTGACACATTTAAAAACCTTTTTGCAGTCGCCGACGATGATCAGATTATTTATCAGTGGGCCGGCGCCAGCTATCGCCAGATTGAGAAGATTCGTTCGGAGTTCCAACCAGAGTTGATTCAGCTCGTTGAAAATCACCGATGTCCACCGGAGATCGTCTCCGCCGCAAACCTGCTGGTAGCTAATAATACATTCCGGACGCCGGAAAAAAGGCCATTGATAGCGGCGAAGTCCGCCTCACCCCGGTCAATTGCACTTCGGGTTTTCGAGACGGATAACGCAGAAAGCGAGGGGCTAGCGGCGGAGATCGCGAGCGGCGATCCGGCACTCTGGGGTAATACGGTGATCCTCGGGCGGACAAGGTCGTTGTTGATACCTATCCAGCGAGCACTTCACGCGAAAGGAGTGAAAGCATTGGTAGCCCAGCGGCGTGATCGCTTCATCTCTCCTCAATTCACTTGGCTGCAAGCTTGCCTCGACCAGGCGCTTCGGCCAACCGACGTGCGGACGTTTCGAGTCCTCGTAGATTCAGCCAACCGGGTTACAGGTGCGGAGCTTGATCCGGCCATCCTAGCAGCTGCAGCGGAAGCTGGTGGGTTGGCCTATTTTGAACATTGGGCGGGGATCACTCAGACGCTCGGAAATCCGCTGGCCGAGGAGCTAGGGGCATTTGCCCGGCATCTCGCGCGGGAGCGCGTGGCATGGCGCCGGGTTGTCAAGGCTGCGATTCCGCTCTTGGTTGAAACTGCTGGTGAAGGAGAAGGGACAATCAGCGACGCAGCGGACGACAAGGCAGCATGGGATGCATGTGTGAAGGAGATCCGTGCTGAAAAAGGTGGCGAGATCGAATTGGATGAGCTCATTCAAGGACTTGCGCTGCGATCGAAGGAACCGCCCCGCGATCCTTTAGCAGTGACGCTCCTTACGGTCCATGCGTCGAAAGGCTTAGAGTTTGACATCGTATATGTAGCTGGGCTAGCCGAATCGATGATGCCATCTTGGCAAGGTGTAAAAAAAGGCGACGCGTCCGCTGAGATGGAAGAAGAGAGGCGTAACTGCTTTGTTGCAATCACGCGCACTCGGGAAAGGCTAATTCTTTCTCGCGCCCTCTCATATAGAGGTTGGAAAAAGGGACCATCGCGATTTCTTGCGGAGATGGGATTCTCAGAAGTAGGCGCGTCCTCTTCGTAGCGGTAACGGACGCATGCAGCGTACCGCTAATCCATCATTAGCTAGTGTCAAGTAGTTGACAAAGGGAGACGGAATCATTGCCTACGAGCTGAGCTAGCCACGAACGCGCCTTAGCGTGGGAGTCGTTCCCGTTCGGAACTCTGCGAGCAGGCGGCTCTTCAAAACCGCGATAATTACCCGCTCGGCAGGAAATCGGGCAGACATCCTTGGGCGGTTCGCAGGTGAGGCGGCGCAAGTGGCTTAAGTTGCGCCATGTCCACTTTTGCTTACCGGGCGTGGTTTCGGCTTCTATCTCGATCTGCTTCTTTTATAGAACGTTGGTGCTCTACGGTTTTCGCGGTCTCCTGCAATGCCTTCTGGTAACGGCCAAGCCATCCATTCCAGCCGTCCTCCTGGGGAACAATCCCGCGCCCAATGAGCCGTTGCGCGGTTTCTCGCAGGTATCCCTTATTGCGCAAAATTGACTCCGAATCTCCCAACTCGTCGATCTTCAGCACCGGAGGACCGCCGGAGAATAACTTTCGAAGCCGCACAAAGGAGTTGGTTCGCAAACCGCCCTGGCTGCGTGCGGCTTCCAGTTCCGGCGTGTAGTAAACGTAGTGAACCTGTCCGTCTGTTCCTTCGAGCATAAAGTAGCTGCGTCCGGCCTGGCGTCCGGTGTCCTCTTCCCCATGCACCAAGATCCTGCCTTCCAATGTGGTGAGGCGGCGAAAGTCGAGCACCGCCAGTGGGAGCCGCTCATCGGACATCACGACTCCGTGCGCGGCTAGCGTTTTCTGACGGTCTGCGCTTCGTTGCATGGCTCGTAGGATATTCTCAAAGTCCTGCCGCACGCGCCATGCGCTTGGACCGACGGCTTCGGCCAACCCCATCGATTCGAGGAACTTCAGCCGTTCCGCAGTGTGCTGTTCTATCAGCGGTGTACTTCGACTGCGCCCGGCTGCCTTGGGGTCCATCGCCACTGTGAAAAACGAGGAGTCTGCCTCGTCAGCCTTTTCGGCGCCGCGCTTTATGATGCGGTCGAGAGATGTGTAGCGGTGCTGATACACCTCGCGACGCTGGGCGACGGCGGCATCCCACTCCGTGCGGTGCCCAAGCTGGCGGGTGCAGAGGTCTTCCGCGATGTTGCGAATGCCCTGCTTGACGTAATTCTGGCTGAGATTTAGCGGACTCAAATCAGCGCCGATTCCCCGGAGCGCCATATGCACATGGGGGTGCTCAGTGTTGTAGTGGGCTACCGCCGCCCATTCGACCTGCGTGCCCAGGTCAATCTCCATACGCGAGACGAGATCGCGGGTCAGCCGTTTCAGGTCGGCTCTGTCGCCGAACTCAGGGGATACGATCAATTTCCAGAGGCGCTCATCGCCCGCTTTCTGCCAGCTTTCAAGCCGCTCCGCGATGTCGATGGATTCTCCGCGAGCATCGAACCCGACAGCCTTAGGATCGCCCTCCTGAGTGGCGCTCTCACGGGCGACGTAGCGTCCATGGGCTCGCCACTGTCCAGCAACGGTGTTCTTCGCGTACATGACCCGCACAGCACAACGTTGGTTGTAAGGTCGAGTGCGCTTCGGGCCAGCGCCGGGTCTGACCGACCGACTTTTGCGGCTCCCGCTCATGCGGGCATGATGCACCAGAATCTTGTACGCTGATGCCCAAGTCGCGCGTTCGCTCCGTGCTATTGGCTTTCGCGGTCGCAGCCGAAATTCGCGTTCGTTATCCTTCGCCACGGGTCACCAAGTCCTGCATCGCCAACTGCGAGTCACCGACCATTGCTTGGCCCGCGCTCTTCAGCAAGCGGGCGTGCCGGCCTCGTGCCCTCGCGACGGCGGCTTCCATTGCCTCCCCACCTGGCTCGGGAACGCACGTCAGCACAACCTTGGCGAGGCTGTCCAAGAACGCGAACAAGGCCTGCTGAGCTCGCCCGAGACGGAAGACTTCCCGCCTGACTTGCTCGATGCTGGCCGCCAGGCGTTCTTCAGCCCCGACGAGTTCCTCGTTGCGCCCCGAGAGTTCCTGTTCCACCGAATGGCGGATAAATGCCGTGGGTGATGAGATGCCGCGCTTCCGCGTTGCTTCTTGAATTCCCTTGTCCGTCGTCTCAGAAAAGCGGATTGCTCGCTGGGCCATGCGGGAAGCCTCTCACTTGTAAGGGGGACGGCGGAAGCGATTTGGGACGCAGATAGTCGCAAGATTGGATGCGCATCCCAAACGGGATGCACCTCCATCGAAACGCATCCCCCTCGAACCTCAACCGGAGCAACCAAAAAACCACCAAGAAGCCCAACAACGCATCCCAACCCTTATGTTCCACTACCGGGTTTTTGGCTGTCTGAGGCGGTCTTTGCTGCCGATGAATGTTGCAATCTGTTGCAGATTGTTTCAGGCGCGGGTTGACTGGCGAAAATGTTGCAGACGGTTCACAAACCGTTGCAATCGGTTGCAAAGCTGCGAAATTTTGCGGATTCAGTGTCCCGATGGGTTTTCGCCACTTCCTTCTTAGATGAGGGAGCAAATCGGTACCGATGGACTTGAATCCACCGCCACGCCGCAGAAAATCAAGTTCGGACCTAGTCCACTTGCGCTCCCTCCTTTCGCTCCAACCCGCCACGAACACGGGGCAGGTTACTGCGGCTTGGGGTCAAATTGAGGCAGGGCTAGCAAGGGGAATGAAGCTAAGAGAGGTTTGGGACGCTGCGAAGTTGGATGGGCTGGAGATTCCGTACCCACAATTCCGCGTCTACGTCTCACGGCTACGACGACGGCGTCAAAGGCCTTCCACATTCGCGACGCAACCCCCGCAGGCAAAAACCAACGTAAAGAGACCTCCAGATCCATTCAGCAACCTGCGGGAGCAGCGGGAGAAAAAGAAACAGTCGGTACTCGAGTACGATCCGTTCTCGATTAACAAGAACCTGATCGATTAAGAGTTTGCC
>CAXUCT010000010.1:10559-12544 GCA_964249415.1 uncultured Bryobacteraceae bacterium
GTCCTGCAAGGGAAGGGGGGCGTTGGGAAGAGCTTCGTCTCGGCAATCCTGGCCCAATACTTTCGAACGAAATCAGCGCCGGTGTGCTGTCTGGACACCGATCCGGTCAATGCGACATTCGCGCAATACCGGATGCTGGAAGCTGAGCACCTAAAGGTTCTCCGGCGCGGAATGGTCAATGAGAAGCAGTTCGATGTGCTGGTGGAGAAGGTGTGCCAGGGTGAAGGCATCTACATCGTAGATACAGGAGCCACAACCTTCGTACCGCTCTGGAACTACATCCTAGAGAACGAGATCCTCGCCTTCTTCCGAGATCACTGTCGAAGCGTGTTCGTCCATTCGGTGGTGACCGGAGGGCAAGCGATGAGCGACACACTCAACGGTCTGGAGCGCCTGGCGCAAACCACGTCTGAGAAGAACGTCATCGTCTGGTTGAATGAATACTTCGGAGAGGTCACCAAAGATGGAAAGACCTTCGAGGAATTTAAGGTAGCCGAGGAATACGCGCCCAAGATCGTCGGCACGGTGGTGATCCGCGAGAGAAACCCGCACACCTACGGCGATGACGTGCGCCAAATGCTGGAACGACGGTTCACCTTCGACGAGGCGATCCAACACGCGGACTTCTCCTTGGTGTCCAAACAACGACTGGCAATTATTCGACGCGAGCTCTTTGAGCAACTCGACAACCTGGCTATTGTGTGACCCGCAATGCCCAACGGAAGCGCTTCAATCGACATACAGCGGCTCATTGCGGAAGTCGCGGCGCGCCACAACCTCTTTCTCAAGCCGGACGACCCGGCAATCGCCTTGATTACGATGAATCAGCTCATTCTTGACTCCGCCGTTGAGACCGTCAACAAGCAGGTTCGCGTAACGATCGCGGAATTTCACTCGTCTATGCAGACAGCAGAGAAGCGCGCGGGAAGCATGTTGGCGCAAACAGTGAAGGAATCGGCGGCCCAGATGCAGCAAGGTTTGCAGAACGATATTCACGTCGCTGGCCTGAAGGCGCGCGAGATTGTGCATCTGCTGAACGAGGCGCATCGTCGCCCAGCGCTGATTCGCTGGTGCACCGTCGGATTACTAGCCGGTACTTTGCTGTTCGGCAGCGGCGTTTGGCTTGGGTCGTTGCTGCACTAGAGGGTTTGGTATGTGGATTTTGGTTTTCCTGTTGGACTTCTTGGGACGGAAGAACTTTCTCCGATTCCTCGCCGGATGGATGCTGATTATGCTCTTCTTCCTATACTGCTTCGTGCATGATGCCTTCGACCAGCCGAGGCCGACACAACGCGGGATGGTCCCGCACATAGAACGTCCGCCTGTAAAGCCTGTGCGAGCGTCCACCTCCGAGCACTAACGCCCCCGCTCGATTGTTGCCAGCGCCTTCTTGATGGTCCGCTCTACGTAACCGTCCTGCCGCCGCTCATTCCCTTTATGCGATAGATCGCGCGACCGGATCGCCGCATCGACCTGCTCGGCATCGACACCGCGCGATAGAGCATAGACGGCGTAAGCAAGATCGACTCGCGTTCCATCTCCGCCGTAGCGACTGTCTGACCGGAAGACATCAATGCTCTTTAAATCCTGCGGGCGAATGGAGCCCGTATCGGCAAGTTGTTTGCTCCTCAACTGTTCCCGCTCGGCCTGACGTCGTTCCAGGTCGCTCTTTATGCCTGCCAGGAACCGCTCCGCCTCAGGATAGACCCTGCCGTCCGCCTCGATCAGACGTACGAACGGATACAGCCCGGTGCTGGCGTCGAAGTACTTGTCCTTCCGATTACTGAATCCAGCAAGGCGCCCGAAATGGCGCCAGTCGGCCGCACCGCGATCACCGCCGAATTTCTCAGCTAATGCCTGCGCGGCTGCAGTGCTCATTTCCTTACTAAGTCGTTCGGGGTGCCTCAGCCAAGCTTGAAAATTGCCTGGAGAGGTTTCCACGATGACCGCAGGATCGAAGCCTGCCTTCCTGATCGACGAAACTG
>CAXUCT010000010.1:12554-25006 GCA_964249415.1 uncultured Bryobacteraceae bacterium
CTTCGTCAGATCATCGACCATGCTCAGATCGTGCTCACCCCTAGGCCGGATGTAGATGTTCCGTCCTTCGCGATTCTGGTACCGCAACCACGGCACGGATTTGACGATCGTCCCGGCATCCCAAACACGGGGGATCATGACCGATTCCCCTAACCCGGCATTTGGGTTGTAAAGCCCCACCTCGAACAGTTCGGAACCCATCGCCGCGACTTGTTGCTGGACTGCTGCTGCGGTCTTGGACCCTTGCGTAATTGACTCTCGCCAGCTCTCAGCAGAAGCGTTCATGCCACGGAGAGTTCCTACTGAAAAGGGAACGAGGGGGACTATCCGGGACACGGACTCTTTGGTCGTAAGTCTCACTTGGTTGGGCTAGGGAGACGGATTTTCACTTCCGGAATTCCGAGAGAAGGCTGCCGCGCGGTAGGGTCTTCAGCAGCTCAGTACTACACTTTAGAAGCTCCCTAACGTCTGTTGGAGCGGATTACGCCTGGTTAGGGCGTGAACGCCCAAGCTTTTGCCTCGAAATAAATTTGAGCTTGCGTGTAAAGCGTTGGTTAGGTTCCAGCGGCTACGTCTTGCTTCACCAGCCTTGTCGACAAGTTTCTCGACCCCGCCAGCTTCGCGTAATGCCCGATCAGCAAAGGTCTTGACAGATACAACGACACAACGATATTGTTGTGTTGTTGATTCCTGCGTTCCAGTCCGACGGGAACTTGCCGCCTGGCATCCACCCGGCTAGTTGGCTCGAATTCCTGCGGCGTTTCGGTGTCAATCAACACCGGCAACGACTTTTGTATGGTCTTCACGGAGTTCTCTCAAAACTGGCTACCGCAGGCTGTCAGACCGCGTACATAGACGGAAGCTTTATCACAGCGAAGTCGGTTCCCGCCGATTTCGACGGGACATGGAACCTAACGAACGTTGATCTTCACCGACTACAGATAATAGAACCTGTGCTATTCGACTTCGCAAATCAACGAACAGCTCAGAAAAGGAAGTATTTTGGCGAGATGTTTCCATCCGACTCACAAGAACTCGCCAGTGGTCGTACATTCCTGGACTTCTTCCAGCAGGATAAGCAAAGCGGTGATCAGAAGGGCATCGTCGCGGTTGATTTGAGAACTCTTTATGATCAAGAATGAGCGTCAATATCGAACAACTAAATCTCAGGTTGAGGCCTTCGAAAAAGCCCTCGTAGAGGTGCGGAGTAAGCTCGCGTTTACAAATCAGAACGAAGCTCTCAAATGGAAATTGCAAGAGAGTGCCTTAAGAAGCCAGTCGGCTGACCTCGAAGCTGATCTGCGTGAGTACGAGAGTTTGCAGACGCAACGTCACCGCCCGATGGAAATCAACTCGCTTGAAGAGCTTCCTGATGCATTGATCAAAGCCCGGATTGCTGCGGGTCTCACTCAACGGCAGCTCGCCGAGAAATTGGGCTTAAAAGAACAGCAAATTCAACGATATGAGGCCACGGGATACTTCGGTGCGAACCTGAGCCGGCTTCAAGAAATCTTGAATGTACTCGGAGTGAAAGTGAGAAAGCAGCTAGTCATCCCAGAGCTTCCCGTGACCGCGTCCTCACTATTCCGAAGACTCGACGGGCTTGGGTTCAAGAAAGACTTTGTGGAGGAAAAGCTCCTTGCTCCAGAGTTGCGTGCTCGAGTTGAGAATGGCGACCTAAGTCCTGATCTGGAAACGATGGTTTTCAGCTCAGCCGCTAATATTTCGCGAATCTTTGACTGGGAGCCCGCTGATTTCTTTTGTTCGGCTCCGCTCCAGGTGTCTGAACAGGCGTTAAGTCATGCGCGGTTCAAGTTACCTGCGAACGCGCGGAGGAGCACTTTGCCAGCATATACAGTCTATGCACACTTTCTCGCATTGCTCCTCCTACAAGCAACTCCACATGTGAGTGCCAAAGTCATCCCGGCGTCTTGGCGGCATGTTCGCAATCAGATCGTAGAGCGGTTTGGTGATGTTAGCTTGCTGAACGTTGCTAGGTACATCTGGGATCTCGGTGTCGTTATTCTTCCACTGAGAGATAGCGGTCATTTTCATGCCGCGACATGGAGATTTCGAGGACGTAACGTAATCGTTGTCAAGCAGCAGACCTCCTCCGAAGCCCGCTGGATTATTGATTTGCTGCATGAGTTGTGGCACGCGTCACAGAATCAGGAGAATCCCGAGCACTCGGTCATCGAAGCTGACCTTATTTATCTGACCGCTGATCAGATTATCGAAGAAGAAATTGCGACTGATTTTGCCGCCGATGTGGTCTTTAAGGGGCGGGCCGATGAACTGGCGGAACAGTCGGCAGCTGCTTCAAGCCGCCGTATGGAATGGCTGAAGAAAGCAGTTCAGAAAGTCGCTCACAAAAACGGAGTCAGGACTGATCTCTTGGCGAACTATCTCGCTTACCGTCTTTCTCTGGAAGGGCAGAACTGGTGGGGTACGGCTACAACTCTTCAGGAATCCGGCCCTGATCCTTGGGAATGCGTGCGCGACTTTGTTGTTGCCAACGTGAAATGGGACGCATTGCACGGCGGTGACCGACAGCTTCTGGAACAGGCTCTTCAGAGCCAGGAGGCTACCTATGAGAAGCCACTCTGAGGTGCCCACTCAAAACGAAATTCCGGGCCTGGAAGAGTTTTCCAAACCTTCGGAGCGAATCGAGTCAGTTTTTGATTTAACGCCCGCTGGTGTAGAAACGCTGAAGCGCAAAAAGCCCAAGACGTTGGGCATTACGTGCGGTCGCTCTGAGTGCAAGACTGATCTTCATTGCTTTCGTCCAAAGCACGGTGACAACCCGGCTTCTCCAGGGCCTTGTCGGGAGTGTGGTGCCCAGCTCATTAACTGGAGTCAAATGCACGCCCGCGAAGCACTCGAAGCTACCGAGAAGTTCAGCTTATTGAGGAAAGAATGGATTCGCCACTTTTTCTTTCATTTGCCCCTAACGGCCAGGATAGAGACCTATGCACGTCAACATGGGTCAAGTGGACTCGTCGATATCGCCCAAAAGCAACTAAGTAAAGGGTCGATGCTGGAGTTCAACGAAAGCTCCGACTTCAAGCAGACCAAGATGTTAGACGGTACCATAGTTCACTGGGGTCGTCATGCCGTTGCATGCTGCTGCCGAAGATGTATGGCGTATTGGCACAATGTTCCGCTAACGGCTGAATTGTCTGCTGCTGACATCGATTATTTTGGACAGCTCATCATGCTGTACATCAAGTACCGAATGCCCCACCTGAAGAGGGACGGCGATAGGCGCTTCAACGTCAATCCCGATTAACAGCAAGCGAAAGCCCAGCCGATGCCAATTCTTGACGCTGCCGATATCCGATCACGGATCGCGAACGGTCAGCTTATTTTCAACCCACGACTCGATCCTTCTGGTACACCCATCGTCGAGGCCGCAAGTTACGACCTTCGCGCGGGTATCGTGCTATGGAAGGAGAAAAGCTCAAAAGAACTTAAGACTATACACTTTGCCCCTGACGAGCCGTATCCAGCGATAGTAACCCTGATGCCGGGGCAGATGATTTTTGTCATTACGCACGAGGAGATCAGCCTGCCTCACGACCTTTGCGGGACCGTGTACTCAAGGAATAGACTACAGAAAGAAAACATCCTCGCTCTAAACGCTGGGCATGTTGACCCCGGATACACTGGTCCAATTCTCATCAGGCTTATCAATCTCAGCCAAGTCGAGTGGCCACTCGCCCTCGGAGACGCCGTATTTACGGTGGTGTTTCACACGCTGGGAACAGGTCTTACAAGCTGCGTGCAGGACGTCAGAAGCAAAAGCGATACGCTTTTAACGGCTCAAAAGACAGCCGCCCAAGCGTTCAGTAATCCTCTACATGATCTGTATACAGAGGAACTAAACAGACATTTTGCTTTGCACGATCAGGAGCTGGAGACACGTCTGAGACGGGACCTCACTAGCGAGTTTTTTCGCAAAAACCAAGTCCTCATCTTAGCAGTGGAGATGGTTGTTGGAATAGTTACTCTTCTGATTCTTATCCTCAAAGTTCCATGGCAGGATATAGTAACGTGGCTCCAAACGCCGTTCACTCTAATGTGGCTCAAAACGCATCTTTTTATGTAGAGCGGGCTTACACGATGAATGCATTGACGGTCATTGATACTCCGAAATTTTCCGAACACCTGCGGACTCGCGCCATAAAAGTAGAGAGTCGGGAAATTTTGATCACGAAATTCGAGGGCAGCAAGCAGGCGAATGACTTCACGGTGCCATCGAATTGCGGTGGCTTTGGACGAATTCACCACTTTCGCCGAAACCAGAGCTCTGATTGGCCCTCCAATCCGCTGCCTATCGATCCTGCCTTGAAGGCGCTACGTCTGCCTAGCGAAGACACTTTGCGAGTACAGGTCTTCCAAAACGCAGTTTGCAGCTGGAGGTGCTGGTACTGCTTTGTAGATTTCGACCTGCTGTCTGGAAATTCGAGTTTTTCTGAGTTCAAGACAGCTGACGAACTTTTGGATCTGTATTTGACAGAAAGTATAAGACCGGCCGTGATTGATCTTTCTGGAGGTCAGCCGGATCTTGTTCCTGAGTGGGGATATTGGTTTCATCGGGCGCTGAAGGCACGGGGACTTGCAGGTCAGGTGTATCTGTGGACTGACGATAACCTGAGCAATGACTATCTTTGGCGTTTTCTAAATAAGGATCAAGTTGTTGAATTAGCATCCGCGCCAAACTTCGGTCGAGTGGGATGTTTCAAGGGATTTGATGAGGAGTCCTTCGCGTTCAACACCCGAGCAGGAAAGCACTTGTTCGCAAAGCAGTTCCACGTCATGAAGAGCTTGCTGGAAGCGAACTTCGACGTGTTTGGGTATGCAACGTTTACCAGCCCCACAGACACAAACTTGAAGCGTCAAATGAGTGACTTCGTCGACCGACTTCAAGAGAGAGTACATCCACTCTTTCCGCTTCGGACGATCCCGCTAAAAATTTCAGAGTTCTCGCCCACCAAGACTCGCCTTAACGGCGAGAGGGCACGCGCAATTGCTATTCAGTCTGACGCTGTCGCTGCATGGTTAGAGGAGTTAGAAATACGGTTCCCCGCTGACATTCGGTCGCGAGCCATAACAGAGCATAGGGTGAATGATCGATGACCGCGGGGAGAAAAGAAGCAGTTGGCGATGGAGAGCCTCTTACTCCCTTATACCTTGACGAGCTCAGATTGCGGCTCACCTGGCATCTTCGAGATTCTACGATTTCTTTTTCAAAACTCGTTCGTAGCATGGAGGGCGCTTATCCGACAGATGTCCTGAACGCCCTGACCTCCTTACAACGTGAAGGCAGGATTTCCGAATCTTTCTTGGAGTCTTTGCTTCCGCCAGATGCTTCGGTAGCGATCGTCAGTCTGGATGATGACACCGTTGATCTGGGTCTAGGTCCGAAGTTCATGAGACCCGAGCCACATCCCTTGGATTACGATTGGCGCTTCACCGCGTCCTCTCTTTTGCTTCTTGATGAGGCTCTTTCAAGACTAGGTGCCGATCGAGTCGCCACTTTAGGAGCCCCCACCCTTTACTTGCACTTATGGAAGTCGGGCCGACAGCCAAGTCTTTACGATAAAAATGATTGCCTGATTGAGCAATTTCGCAATCTGGGTCTGGAAAGGCTCGTTTGCTGCGATCTCTTGGAGCATCCCCCTTTCCGCTCGGAAGCCGATGTAGTCATAGCAGACCCGCCATGGTATCTCGAGCACTATGCGGCCTTTATCAACGCCGCACAACAGCTTCTTACCGATGGCGGCTTTTTGCTACTGAGCGTACTTCCAAGGTTGACGAGGCCATCGGCCTCATCCGACAGGGTAAAGATCCTCGATCTTGCACACGCCAATGGCTTCGATGTTGTCGAGGCGATTCCTGCTATTTTGTCTTACACTTCTCCGCCATTTGAGGTCTCCGCTCTGAGGGCAGAAGGACTTTGGCACGGCAGTTGGAGATCGGGAGACCTTTTTGTATTGAAGAAGACACTCCGAACTCCCGAGCAAAGCTTGCAAGTCAGAGGTATAACGAGTGAGGAGTGGGAGTCCTTCACAGTAGGCAGAACTACAGTGAGAGTCAAGCACTCATCAGGTCGACAGGGGTGTCTAAGGTTTGAGCCAGCATCGTTAACTGGGGACGTATATCTACATTCCGTGTCACGACGATCTCCGACTCGGTCACGTATTGATTTGTGGACCTCGCGAAACTTAGCGCTTACAATAACACGACCGGAGTATTTGTCGGAGGTATTGCTTCTCAAGAAGGCTGGACTGGGTTTTGCAGAGGCTATAGATCACGTTGCGAGTACAAACACTCTCGGCGCCGCAGGTAAGGAGGTTCTTTGTGACATCGTTCGCCTTCTCATGAAAGATGCCGGACTTGATCTCCATGAACATGTTGCATGAGGAGCCTTGTTGGAAGTCGAAGCTCCTGTCGACTTTACAGTCGATGAGCTCGAGTGGTCCATATGCCGAGGTTTTCAGCCGCGCTGATAGGCATACGGCTAACTGTGGTATTCACCTTGCGGTGCTAATAGAACCCTATCTGTCGCTGATCCTCGAAGGCAGGAAGACTATTGAGTCCAGGTTTAGCATCAATCGGAGCGCGCCGTTTGAACAGGTTCACCGAGGCGACGTACTCGTTCTCAAGCGATCCAGCGGTCCCGTTGAGGGCTTATGCACAGTTTCCGATGTTTGGTTTTATCGCCTAAACCCTGAGACTTGGCCAGACATTGAACGTTATGCAAGTGCCCTCTGTATGGATGACTCGATGTTTTGGAAGCGGAAACGGGCAGCTTCCTACGCAACTTTAATGCGAATTGAGCAGATCGTGAGAGTGCCCAATCTCCAAGTGGACAAGGTTGATCCTCGCGGCTGGGTTATCCTTCGCAGCGGTACACCGGAAGTTCAAGAATGTTTATTCTAGGTGCACCGGTGTTTATCATTGGGGGATCTCCGAAAGTAGGAAAAAGTAGTCTGGCCGCTAAGTTATCTAAGGAGCTTAACTGTCCCCTACTAAGCTTCGGTGATCATGTGCGGGCACGCGCTCGCATTTTGCTAGGGAATGTCGCTCCTACGCGGTACTTTCTCCAGGATCTTGGTCAAGAACTCGTCAGTCAGGATCCAGAGACCTTCTGTCGTGAGGTATTGTCTTCAGCTGTTCTAAGTCGGAAGCGGCCTGTTGTGATCGACGGGCTACGACATATGTCGTTACTGCCATTTCTTTCTAAGCTTCTTGACGGCAGGGAACTCAACGTGATTTTCGTTGAGGCATCGCCCGAAGCGCGTATTAAGAGATGGGGCGCAGAGATCACGAGGTTAGAGCTGACTACAATCGACACTCATCCAGTAGAGGCAGGTATGGCTCAAATCCGGGAACATGCTGACCTCGTCGTTGACACGCAGACCGGATTTAGCGAAGCGTATCAAAAGATCTTGCAATGGATTACGCGAGCATATCCGTCTGTTGCAAACTCCACAGTCCCAGATGGTGACGCTTTCGGGCCGGTCACGTAAGTCTTCTGATGATGAGTAGGATTTTTTTTCGACCGGAAAATGGTCAATGCCGAACACGGGTCTTCATCTTTAAGGTTCGCCGTCAGAAGCCACGCGAAGACCCCGTATTGGTATAGCTTAGCTCCCGTCGCTTCATTCTTAATGAATTCACCGCGATTCGCGCTGCAGCTTGGTTTCTTCGCCAAGGCGGCACGATTCCCGCAGCTCGAGGTATTCCTGGTAGCACGGCGCACAGTGGATTACATGCTTCCACTGTTGGTCGTCCTCAATGTCCTCGAACCGCGCCGATCGAACTGCGAGGTCATTCAGAATCTTTGTTCCGGGGCAGCCGCGCCGTTCAGGGTTGGGGTACGAAGCCGTCACTCCTTTTTGGTACTCGCGTTGTAGGCGATCCCACTTCTTGCCCGGTGTTTCGCCGTCCATGATTGCCCGCAATTATGGCATATGCCTTCCTGGATGCAAGGGCTTTGGTCGAGATTTTTGTATAAAGTTTTGTTTGATCCATCGCCAGAATCGTTTCTTAAGCGCCTCCGGCTTCGGGTCATGGAGCTGCGCGGCGATTTCTTCCCACGTGTACCCCTGACGCAACATCCTGAAAACCTGACGGATCTCGTCGCGATGGTCCTGCTCGATCCGGCGTTGCACCAATTCGACGAGTAGCTCTCGTTCATAGACCTCGTCGTAAGATGTCGGGTCCGTTAGGCCGTTCCCGTAGAGGTCTTGTTCCAGTGAACCAAGCGCCAGGGGCACGGTGTGCCTGATGCGCCACTGCGAGTCGCCTGCGGCCAGATCGCGCGCCTCCCAAACCGCACGTGCCCAGACGCGGCGTGACGGCCAGATCCCCGCGTCCGTGCCGTGCCGCTCCCACAGTTTGTGCACCGTGATTTCTGCCAGTTCGGAGACGAGCCGAACGTCGCCTAGCGGGCGAGGTTACGAAGCTGATTCTGAACAGGAACCACTCCTTGCTCGAACCAAACTCGTGCGATCGGGTTTCCATGAACGTCGACCGAAGCGATACAGATCGGAACGATTGCCTTCTGTTGGGAGACCGGCAACTGTTCGTAATCGAACGGGATAAGAACAACTCCCATACTGCTGTCCGGCGAAACGAAAACATTTCGGTTCTCGTGTCCCCGATCCTCCATGTCATTTCCTTATTAATTGGAGATTAATTCAGGAGAGACTGTGATGTAAAAGACGCAGTTTTACGACAATGCGGGTACATTCATCCGATTATTAAAACAATGTCAACTCTGGCAGTAGTTCAGGACGAACAGCATCAACGCCTCGAAGTGAAGCTTCGGCGAGAACTCGGCGACCAAATCTTGCGACTGCTGGAGGACACTCTGACGGAGGACATCCTACTTAATCCGGACGGCTCGCTGTGGGTGAAGCGGATGGGACATGGTTTCGCCCGTATCGGGGAGATGGCGGCGGCTCAGGCAGCGAGTGCGCTTGGAACCATTGCCGCGTGGCGGGGGACCGTGTTGAATCATGAACGCCCCATTCTCGAAACGGAGCTGCCCATCGATGGGAGCCGGTTCGAGGGCATCGTGTCGCCGGTGGTCCGGCGGCCGGTGTTCGCCATTCGTCTGCGTCCGCGGAAGATCTTCAGTCTGGACGAGTACGAAGAGGACGGGATTCTAACCAACGCAAAGGACCCGCTCAATCAGCTTCGCCGCCGGGATGACTTTCTCGATGGGGTGCGCGGTCAAAAACGTGTGATGTCACACGTGGATGTCATCCGCGCCGCTGTGCGCGCGAGAAAGAACATCCTTGTTGTGGGCTCCACCGGTAGCGGCAAGACGACGCTGGTCAACGCGATCCTCGATTCGCTCGCCCGCCTGACCCCACAGGACCGGGTGATCTCGATTGAGGACACGACCGAGTTGCAATGCCCGGTGAAGAACTATCTCGACCTCCGGGCCGTGGGGAACGTGACAATGCTCGAATGCCTGCGAGCCTGTATGCGGCTGAAGCCGACGCGAATCGTCGTGGGCGAAGTGCGCGGCGCGGAGGCCCACACACTTCTGAAAGCTTGGAACACGGGGCATCCCGGGGGCGCGGCAACGGTCCACGCCAATGATGCTCTGAGTGGATTGATCCGGCTCGAAAGTCTCGTCGCCGAGGCAACGAGCGCGCCTCAGCAAACTCTCATCGCCGAGGCGGTGGATCTGGTGGTCTTCGTTGACGAAGAGTCCAGCGTCAAAGCCGGGCGCAAAGTCAGGGAAGTGTTGCTCGTCACCGGATACTCCAACGGGAACTATCAGGTCGAGCGTGTCTAGATGGCAACTGTATGGAGGTGTTTTGAAACATGAATATCATTCGTAAATCGACTTTCGGGCCCAGAATGTTGGGCTTACTCGCATGGGCGTCGGCCTTCAGCTGGCGGATGCAGGCTGCCGCCGCTGGGAACCTGCCGTGGGAAAAGCCGATGACGGCCATCGCGACTTCACTCACGGGTCCGGTCGCCTACGCCATCGGTCTGATTGGAATCGCCATTGCCGGGGGCGCGATGCTGTGGGGCGGTGAACTGACCGAGTTCGGGCGGCGCGCCTGCATGATCGGCCTTGTAGTCTCGGTGCTGGTCTTCGCTGCCCCATTACTCTCGAGCGCGTTCGGAGTGAATGCGGCGGTGGTGTAACTATGCAGACGAGCGACAGACCGAGAGACATTGTGATCCACCAGTCGGCAAACCGCCCGAACCAAATCCTCGGCGGAGATCGTGAACTGGTGCTCATCGCGATGCTCACCGCTATCAGCCTCGCGTTCAGTTTAGGAAGCTGGTGGGGAATCGGCCTGAGCGTTGCGTTCTGGATCGGAGCAGTGGCGGTGCTTCAACGTATGGGGAAGGCTGATCCACTGCTCCGGCAGATCTATGTCCGGCACATCCGATATAAGGCGTTTTATCCGGCCAAGAGCGGGTTGCTTTCGCGCTGTGTGCCAATTCCCCGGAACTGGAGGTGATACGTGCAACGAAATGAACATCGCTCCACTCCTCGCGGGCTCGCAGATCTTTTGCTGCCGCACGCCCTCATCGATGACGGAATTCTCCTCCAGCAAGATGGTTCCTTACTGACGGGCTGGACCTATCGCGGTCCCGACATGATGTCGGCGGCTCCCGCTGAGATGGACGCGTTAAGCGCACGATTAAATTCAGTGCTGCGGCTCGGAAGCGGATGGATGCTCCAATGCGACGCGATTCGATCACGCGCGCCCGGCTATCCAGAGCAAGGCGCGTTCCCCGATGGCGTGACTCGCGTCATCGACGATGAGCGACGCCAACAATTCATGCAGGAGGGCGCGCACTATGAGTCCGAGTACTTCGTGACTCTGACCTACCTTCCGCCGCGTGAAGCCGAAGAACGGATGAAGGGCTGGATGTTCGAGGGCGGCAGCCCGCACAGCGCTAACCGAACAGCGGAGCAGATCCTCGACCGCTTCTCGAATCGCGTCGATGTGTTCGAAAATGTATTTGGCCAGTTGTTCCAAACTGAACGCCTGAAGCGACTGACGGTCACGGACGACTACGGCTTCTCGCAAGGCCATGATCGCCTCTTGCGCTATCTCAGGCGTTGCGTGAGTGGCGAAGACCATCCCTTCGCCTTACCCGACATTCCGTGCTACTTGAATGAACTTCTTGCCTGTGAGGACTTCCACGGAGGAATCGAACCGCGCATCGGACAGAAATATATGCGTGTCATCGCCATCGATGGCTTCCCGAAGATGAGTTCACCGGGCATCCTGCGTGAGTTGGACAACCTGCCCATTGAATACCGCTGGAACACCCGTGCCGTGCTCATTGATTCCCAGGAAGCGCGAAGCCTGCTCGACATGCATCGTAAGAAGTGGCGCGCGAAGGTTCGCGGATGGAAGGATCAAATCTTCAAAACGCAGTCGGGTGCCATCGACATTCACGCGCAGCAGATGGCCACGGATGCGGAAGAAGCTATGGGCGTTGCGGCGTCGGGTGATGTGCAGTTCGCCCAATACTCCGCGAACGTCATCTGCCTCGATGAAGATTCGGTCCGGCTCTATGAGAATACTCGCGCGGTCATGAAGACGATTCAGAACCTTGGCTTCTCCTGTCGAATCGAAACGATCAACGCGGTAGAGGCCTGGCGAGGGTCGCTCCCTGGCGACGGCTATTCGAACGTGCGGCGCATCATGCTTCACTCGCTGAATCTGGCCGACATGCTTCCGATCACTTCTGTGTGGGCCGGTCTGCGTGAGAGTCCTTCGGCGATGATGCCGAAGCACAGCCCTCCGTTGCTGTTCGCCGCCACCAGCGGAGCCACACCATTTCGTGTGAATCTGCATGTTTCCGACCTGGGCCACACGCTGGTCGTCGGGCCGTCGGGCGCTGGCAAGTCCACGGCGCTCGGTTTGATCGCTGCGCAATGGTTCCGTTATCCGCGAGCGCAGGTATTCGCGTTTGATCGCGGCTACTCCATTTGGATGCTTACCGAAGCCGCAGGCGGTGCGTTTTACGACTTGGCCGGTCCGAAGACGGATCTCGCGTTTTGCCCGCTGAAAGATATCGACGGAGAGCCGGACGTGCAGTGGGCGGTGGGATGGATCGAGGTTCTTTGCGAGCTGAATGGCCTGAAGTTCGGCCCTAAGCATCGCAACGCCGTAGCGGAGGCTGTGATGCGCTTGCAGCTTTCGCCGACTCGAACACTCACCGAGCTGTCGGCAAACGTGCAGGACACCGACATCCGGGATGCCCTGCAACACTTCACCGTCATGGGTCCGATGGGGTCGCTCCTTGATGCCGATCACGACATGCTCGGGAACGGACGGTTTCTGAGCTTTGAAACCGAGAACCTGATGCAGCTTGACGACAAGGCTGTCATCCCGGTTCTGCTGTATCTATTCCGGCGCATCGAGCAGCGACTCGACGGATCGCCTACGTTG